>DATMXT010000081.1:0-16076 GCA_035561375.1 Terriglobales bacterium
GTGAGGCAGGCCCGTTTACGGGCGGCAAGTAACAGTCCAATCGCGGCTGGCAGACCGTATTACACGTTTAACGTGTTGCGAGGAACAGAGGGCTATGCCCGCATATGAAGAACCCCCGGCTTCGCCGGGGGGTCTCTTTTATGCCTGTTTTTGTTGCTTTTCCTTAACCAGTTCAATTGCCTCTTTTCCGGTCATGTGCCCAACCGTAAACTCCAGCAGAGCGACATTGCCAATGAGCATGTCAATCTCTTTTTTGCGGCCCTCTTCATGGTCGGGCGAGAACCTCGCGGCTAAAACTTCAAGGGCGGCGCGCTTTTCAGCCGCGTCTTCCAAAACCCGCACCCGCCCGAATGCAATGACGCTTCGGAAAAAAGTCGTGTATTTTTCCGGTACAACCTGATCTTTGCCGACCACACAAAAGGAGGCCTTGGAGTGTCGCATGACGGCGTCCAGCTTATGCCCCGCTTTGGCGCAGTGGAAGTAAATTTTCCCGTCGTGATAGACATGGCTGAGCGGGACCGCATAGGCGTAGTCGTCATCCCCGAGTACGGCCAAAACTCCGGAGGTCGCTTCAGTGAGCATTGCGATGCTCTCAGCCTCCGGCAGGAGCTGGGCTTTGCGGCGCATTTCTCTGAACAATACAAACACCTCTTTCAAAAATAAATAAAACGCCCGTAATCCATTCCTTCAAAGGCCTAACGGAATGAATTGCAGACGTTTACCCGGCGGCAAATACGATATCATATATCGACTACAATGTTATCATAGCATAAAAAAAGTGAGAATTCAAGCGTTTGCTTCAACGTAAAAAGACCGGGGGAGCGCCCCGGTCTTTTTTTACTATTTCAGCTTTACGCCGGTGCCGTAGGCGATGACCTCGGCCGCCGTCTGCATGACCGAGGCCGAAGCGTACCGCATGCAGACAATGGCGTCGGCCCCCTGGCTTTCGGCGTCCTCCACCATGCGCCTCGTCGCAATGGCTCTGGCCTCATTCATCATATCGGAGTAGGCGGTGATTTCGCCTCCCACAAGCCCCTTGAGCCCGGACAGGATGTCCTTGCCCAAATTTTTGGTCTGCACGGTGCCGCCCCGCACGATGCCGATAATCTCATATTCACGTCCGGGAATATCCTCAGTAGTTGTCAAGATCATCTTCATTTCCTCCTTTTATCTCAGTGTACCGCTGGTAGAGCACATAGAGCATGGCGGCGATGACGGCCGCCGGAATGCCGCACATCATCAGCTTGAACAAAAACCCTGCCGGCGTCAACAGGATGGCGATGCCAAAGACCGCGAGATAAGCCGAAAGCAGTAAAATGACGATGCAGGGCGCGGCCATGGACCGCCAGACGCTGCGCTTCATACCAGTTGCCCCTTTCTCAAAAGAACCTTTATGCCAATGATATTATATCCTGCGGCTTTGTGAAAATCAATTAAAACGCAAGGCGGCGCGGACTGGGCTTCAGGCCGGGTAGCCGGCCTGCGCGATGATGTTCCGCATCTCCTCCGGCGTCAGCTGTCCTCTTGCGTAGCCCAAAATGCTGCCGTCCGGTTTTATCATATAGGTTGTCGGCAGGGAGGAGACGCCGTAAGTCCGAAAGAGCTCGCCCGACTCGTCGACCAGCACCGGATAAGTTGCGCCGTTTCGGGCGGCAACCGTCTGCGGGTCTCCGCTGTTTTCGGCTACCGAGAGGAATATCACCTCTCCGTGATACTCGCCATACAGCGCCTCAATGTCGGGCATCTCGGCGACGCAGAACTTGCACCAGGTGGCCCAGAAGTTCAAAAAGACCACTTTGCCCTGATAGTCGGACAGTGTGTGGGAGACGCCGTATTGGTCCGTCAGCGTGAAGTCGGGGGCGGCCTGTGCCGCCTGCTGCCCGATTGGCTGTCCCGCACCCTGCCGGTTTGTCGTAAGGCCGTTATAGATGAGCAGGACGCCCATGGCGATCAGCACCGCGCCCGCGACGCGGGGGGCCCAAAGGGAGATTTTTGGGTTTTCTTTTAGCCAGCCCAGCAGCTTGTCGGAAAAGAAGCCGACGGCCAGAAAAGGGATGCAAAAACCGGCGGTGTATATGGCGATGAGGGCCATGCGGCCGGTCGCCGCCGTCATGACGACGACGGAGGCCAGCACGGGGCCGATGCAGGGGGTCCATCCGAAGGAGAAGAAAAAGCCCATGAAAAAGGCGGTGACGGGGTTCATCCGGGCAATGTCCACGGAGCCGGCCCGCCGCTCCCGCTGGAGGAGGGGGATATTCAGGACGCCGAGCTGGAAGAGGCCCATCAGGATGATGAGGAGGCCGCCCCCGACCGCAAGCCCCGCGGCGTACTTTGAAAAAAGGCCGCCAAGGGCCGAGGCGCCGGCCCCTAAAGCAAAGAGGGCGGCTGAAATGCCGGCCACGAAGCACACGGTGTGCAGCAGGGTGCGCCCGCGGCGGGGTGTGGCGAGGTAGCCGAGATAGAGGGGGAGCAGCGGGAGCACACAGGGGGAGAAAAAAGAGAGCAGCCCCTCGAAAAATACGGCTGTATACGGCATATCCTACCTCCTTTTACTGGACAGGGGGGTGACATCGGAGTATAATCACAGTGCAAAGTTTATTGTATCATGCCTTGGAGGATATAAATAGAGATATTTTGTCAACAATCGGAGGTGGACAGGATGACACCCGAATCGCAGCGAATTTTACTGGCACTTTCGCAAAACGAGATCACCGAGTGGGCTGTCTACACCAAAATCGCGGGCTTTACGAAGGACGCCGGCAATAAGGAAAAGCTGCTGCAGCTTGCCGCCGACGAGAAGAGACACCACGACATCTGGGCGGAGCACACCGGCCGGCAGATGAAGCCGCAGCGTTTCAAGGTCTGGCGCAGGGTGACGGCGGCGCGGCTCTTAGGCTTCACCTTTGTCGTCAAGCTGATGGAGCGGGGGGAGGACGCGGCCCAGACGGTCTACGACAGGCTTTCGGCCGAGTTCCCCGAAGCCGATAAAATCAGGGAGGACGAGTGCCGCCACGAGCAGACCTTAATCGGCATGCTCGACGAGGAGCGGCTGCAATATGTCGGCTCCATGGTGCTGGGTCTCAACGACGCACTGGTCGAGCTGACCGGCACCTTGGCCGGGCTCACGCTGGCCCTGCAAAACACCCGGCTTGTCGCCCTGTCGGGGCTCATCACCGGCATCTCGGCCACGCTGTCCATGGCCTCCAGCGAATTCTTGTCGGCCAAGAGCGAGGGGCGCACCGACGCCTTGAAGTCCTGCGCCTACACCGGCGCCGCCTATGTGATGACGGTGGCCATGCTGGTCCTGCCCTACCTGCTGCTGCCGTCCGAAAGTTATCTCACGGCCCTATGCCTCATGCTGGCGGCCGTCCTCCTCATCATTCTCGGGTTCAACTACTACATATCGGTGGCCAAGGAGCTGCCCTTCAAAAAACGGTTTTTTGAGATGGCGGGCATCAGCCTCGGGGTGGCCGGCCTCTCCTTTGTCATCGGACTGCTTGTCAAACAGTGGCTTGGAATCGACCTGTAAGGTCTTCAAGAATACATCGCAAAGGGGCTCATTCGCCGTGCAAAACGTACCCTATCTCATCTCAACCCTCATCACGCTGCTGGCGGTCTCCTGGATTGGAATCCGCGCTTCCAAAAAAGTCAAGTCGGCCTCCGATTTCGCTGTGGGCGGCCGGAGCTTCGGCGCCGGCAAGGTCGCGGCCGTCATCGTCGGCACCCTGGTCGGCGGGGCCTCCACCATCGGCACCGCCCAGGCCGCCTATGTCAAGGGCTTTGGCGGCATCTGGTTTTCCATCGGCTCCTGCATCGGATGTCTCGTGCTCGGGCTCTACATGGCAAGCCCGCTGCGGCAGTCGGGAGTTGTGACCATCCCCGAGTTCATTCGTACATATTACGGCGACAAGGCGCGGCTGACCTCCAGCATCCTGTCGTCGGTCGCCATTTTCGTCCACATCAACGGGCAGATTCTGTCGGCCGTCGCCATTTTCACCTCGCTGTTCGGCATCACCCAGTCGATGGCGACCGCGGCGGCCGTCGCCCTCATCGTCTCCTACATCCTGTTTGGCGGCTTTTTAGGCTCTTCGGCCATCGGCTCCATCAAGACGGTGCTGCTCTACGGCGCACTGCTGCTCTCGGGCGGAATTGTGCTCATTGCCTTCGGCGGCTTTACGGGCTTCACCTCGTCTTTTACCTTCAACCCGTGGTTTAATATTTTTTCGGACGGCGTCGCGACTTCGCTTGCCTCCGGCTTTTCGGTGGCGCTGGGCGTCTGCGCCACCCAGACTTACCTTCAGGCCGTCTTTTCGGCAAAGGACGTCAAGGCCGCAAAGTCGGGCTCGCTGCTCTCGGCCGTCCTGACCTTGCCCATCGGCGTGCTGTCGGCCATGGTCGGCATGTATATGAGCAAGAACTACCCCGACATCCAGCCCTCGCAGGCGCTGCCCATGTTCGTCATGGAAAAGCTGGGACCCGTCATCGGCGGCGTCGTCATCGCCACCCTCATCATCTCGGTCGTGGCGACCGGCGCCGGGCTCTGCCTTGGCATTTGCACGATGGTCAGCCGGGACATCTACGCCGGCTTCATCAATAAACAGGCGACCGACAGGCAGGAGCTCTTTGTGCTGCGGGCGTCGGTGCTCGGGGTCATGGGGCTCGCGGTGCTGCTCGTGCTCTTCAACCTCGACTCCCTCATTTTGAAGTGGGCTTTCCTCTCGATGGCGCTGCGCGGCACCGTGGCATTTTTGCCGTTGCTCTTCATCCTGCTCATGGGCCACAGGGTGCCTAAAAAAGCGGGCGGCACCGCCATGCTGGCCGCCCCCCTCATCACAATCGCGGTCGCCGTCACCGGCGTCACCCCCATCGACCCGCTCTATATCGGGCTGGGCGTGGGGCTTGTCATTTTCCTATTTGGCATATTGTTTGAAAAAAATACCGAAAGTATAGAGCAGTAACCCGTATATACGCAGACAGCGCCCCGGCACAGGCCGGGGCGTTGCTCTTTGTATGGATGGTGAGACCGCCGGGCTGCCGTGTCAGAGGGCCGGGGGAGCCTCTTTTTTGCCGCCGAGGAAGGCCATGGGGGTCAGCTCCATGGCCGTCATTTCGACCACCTCGCTGCCGTCCGGATTTGCCATGATGACAGGCATATTGGGGTTGAAGTCGACTAAGTACTGCCGGCAAAAGCCGCAGGGGGCGACGGGGGAGAGGGAGTCCGACACGACGGCAATGGCGGCAAAGTCCTGATACCCCATCGAAACCGCCTTGACAAGGGCTGTGCGCTCGGCACAAATCGACGAGAGGGTCGACTTGATTTCGACATTGCAGCCGGTGATAATCTCGCCGGTTGTCGTCAGCAGCGCCGCGCCGACATGAAAGCCGGTGAAGGCGCGGGCGGCAAGGCGGGCGGCGGCCGCCGCCTCGATGAGCTTCTTTTTGGTCTCGGCGTCAATTTTCATGTATCTTTCCTCCTCATTTGCAGGCCAGGGTGGGGAAGTAGTACTTCTTGCCGGCGGCAGCCTTGGCCATGTCCCATCCGGTCAGAATGCGCAGGGCTTGGGCGCCGACAAGGCAGGCCTTGGCTTCGGCTTCCGGGTCCTCTTCCCACTCGCCCGTCAGTCTGTGGGCCACGACGGTGGCGCACATGCCGGCCCGTTTGCCGAAAACGCGGGCCATGGTCGTGATGGTGGCCCCCTCCATCTCGAAGTTTAAAACGCCCGCGGCCCTGAGGTCGGCGAACATGGCGTCAAGCCCCGAGGGCTTGTAGCCGCCGTAGGTGGTGCGGCACTGCCCGGTGTAGAAGGAGCCGCAGGTGCACCCGGTGCCGACGTGGTAGCGGTAGCCGAGATTTTCGCAGGCCTGAACGAGGGCCGCCACCACCTCGTAGGAGGCCGAGGCCGGGTACTCCGGCATTATGTAGAAGTTCGAGGTGCCGTCGAGGCGGATGTTGGAGTCGTTGATGACAATGTCGCCCATCTTTACGTCTTCCTGAATGGAGCCGGTTGTCCCCACCCGGATGAAGGTGTGGGCGCCGGCGTCGCAGAGCTTGGTCAGCACGATCTCGGTAGAGGGGCCGCCGATGCCGGTTGAGTAGGCGCCGAGCTTGGCCCCCTTGTAAGTGCCGTGGGCGGCCCGTTGGGCGCGGTTCAGAATGTATTCCTGCGCCCCGTCCCACTGTGCGGCCATGACGGCGACGCGGTTCGGGTCTCCCGGAAGCAGGACATATTCCACAGGGTCTTTGGGCCAGGTCACTTCAATGTGGCCCTTTTCGGAGGCCGCAAGGGACTGCCTTGCCATATTTGCCTCGGACATACTAAAACTCCTCTCTTAAAACGGGTGTTTGAAGAAAGGGGCCGGGCTGCCGGCCCCTTTTGCGTACGGGAATTTCAGTTTATGCTGGAAGGGACTGGTCACATGACAGGTTGCGCCAAATATTCCTTGGATTTTTGCAGGTAAATTCATTATAATGGAAAAAAAGGCCGGTGACAAGGCCGGAAATTTGGAGGTCTGCGCCATGGATAAAAACGAAAAAAGGTTTTTATCCCTCGTGGGACTTGCGGCCGCGGCCGGGGTTCTCGCCATTGCCCTCTTTTCGCCGCGGACGCCGCCGCAGGCGACAGGCGAGCTGAGGCTTATGATCACGAACGAGTGCATGGTTACGGTTGAATACACTTTTTCCTGCCCCGATGGGATGAAAGGCAAGGGGTCTGTGGCTGCCGTCACCGAGCTCTCAGCGGCGGTCAAGGGCGGAAGTGCTGTGGCCGTCTGTACGCTGTATGGGGGGACCGCCGAGCTTGTCTGGCAGACGCCGCAGGGGCCTGTCACAACGCAGGCCGACTTGCAGCTTGCAGAGGCGACGGGCTCACCCGAAAATGGAGCTGCGGCGGTGCTGCCGCTTGACCCGCCAAAGGAGGCCGGCAAAGGGGCCAGGCTGACGTCGGGCGTGCTGCGCTTTGAGGCCAGAGCCGAGGGAGTCGCCACAGTGGACGGCGGGCTCTTAACAGAGGGGCCCTACCGGACCATTGCGGCGGTGGCGGCCGCGGGGGCCGTCCTGACACCCGATGGGGAGACAGCCACGGCCAACGCCGAGACACGGGCCGCCGGCTAAAGGCATACGTCCAACAGGCCAAGAGCGGGGCGCTGCTGCGCCCCGTCTTATTGCGGTAAGATGTTTTGTGTGGAGGGAAGTCCTACACTTCCATGATGACCGGCAAAATCATGGGATTTCGGCCCGTCTTCTGGTAGATATAGCCCGAAAGCGAGTCCTTCATGGCCGATTTGACGGCGTTCCACTCCCGCACGCCGTCTTCGAGCGCCCGCTCCATGGCCTCGCGCAGGACAGTTCTCGCGCCGTCCATCAGGTCGTCGGACTCCCGCACATAGACAAAGCCGCGGGAGACGATGTCGGGCCCGGCCATAATTTCGCCGGAGCCGGAGTCGATGGAGGCGATGGCGACGACCAGCCCGTCGGCCGCGAGGTGCCGGCGGTCCCGCAGCACCACGTTGCCGACGTCGCCGACCCCCAGCCCGTCAATCAGCACCTTGCCGGAGGGCACGGTGCCGTCGAGCCGGCAGGAGGCGGCCGTCAGCTCAATGACCTTGCCGATGTCGGAGATGATGATGCGGTCGCTTGTCACGCCCATTGAGCGGGCGGTGTCGGCGTGGGCCTTGAGGTGGGCGTACTCGCCGTGCATGGGGATGAAAAAGCGGGGTTTGGTCAGGGCCAGCAGCAGCTTGTGCTCCTCCTGCGAGGCGTGGCCCGAGACGTGCACCTCCTCCTGCTTGGAGGTGATGACGGTGGCCCCCCGCTTGGAGAGCTCGTTGATAACTTTGGAGACCGTCTTTTCGTTGCCGGGGATGGGGGAGGCCGAGATGATGACGAGGTCGTCCGGCCCCACCTCCACGTTGCGGTGGTCGGCGAAGGCCATGCGGTAGAGGGCCGACATGGGCTCGCCCTGGCTGCCGGTCGTGACGATGACGAGCTGTCTAGGCTCGTAATTCTTGATGTTGGCGATGTCGACCAGCAGCGCCTCGTCGACCTGAATGACCCCGAGCTCAATGGCGGCGCTGACGTTGGCCACCATCGACCGGCCCGAGATGGCCACCTTGCGGCCGTATTTGGCCGCGGCGTCCATGATCTGCTTGACCCGGTGGATGTTGGAGGCGAAGGTCGTGACGATGATGCGCTTGTCGGTCGAGGCGAAGAGCCGGTTTAAGGTGGCGCCCACCACCCGCTCCGACTTGGTGTGGCCCGGCCGCTCGGCGTTGGTCGAGTCGGAGAGAAGCGCCAGCACCCCCTGCCGGCCGAGTTCCCCGAGGCGGGTCAGGTC
The DNA here is from genome assembly GCA_035561375.1 of Terriglobales bacterium. Classification (GTDB taxonomy): domain Bacteria; phylum Bacillota; class Clostridia; order Oscillospirales; family Feifaniaceae; genus DATMXT01. Next base: position 8,334 of record DATMXT010000081.1, read on the forward strand.
AATCATGTCCCCGTCGATGGGGGTGGAGTCGATTTTGAAGTCGCCGGTGAAAATGAGGCGGCCGGCCGGCGTCTCGATGCAGAGGGCGCAGGCGTCGGGAATTGAGTGGTTGGAGCGGATGACCTCGACTTTCATGCAGCCGAAGGACAGCACGTCGCCGTACTCAATGCGGTAGAGCTGGGTCACTGCCGTCAGCTTGTGCTCCTCGAGCTTATTTTTAATGAGCCCGCAGGTCAGCCGGGTGGCATAGACGGGGACGTTTAACTGCTTGAGCAGATAGGGCAGGCCGCCGGTGTGGTCCTCATGTCCGTGGGTGACCAGAATGGCCCGCACCCGGTCGGCGTTTTTGACGAGGTAGGTGAAGTCCGGCAGCACGAGGTCGACGCCGGGCATCGAGTCGTCCGGGAAAGCGATTCCGCAGTCGACGACGATCATGTCGTCGCCGCACTCAATGACCGTGATGTTCTTGCCCACCTCGTTGAGGCCGCCCAGCGACACGATGCGCACAACGGCGCCCTCGTCCGGCTTAGTTGCGGGCGTGCGCCTCAAGACGGTCTGCGGCGCTCTGGGGGCGGGTTCCGGGCGCTTTTCCGCGGGGCGGCGCTGCTGCTGAGGCCGGCCCTCTCCGGGGCGGCCGTGGTTCTTGCCGCCCTGCTGGGACTTGCCGGACTTGCCGGGCTGTCCCTGCGTGGATGGCTGCCCCTTGCCCTTGTCGAAAATGGAGGGCATGACCTCGCCCGGATGGGATGAGGTGCGGCGGGACGGCCGCCTCGGTGAGCGCGGTTTATTCTCTTTGTCTTTGTTCATAGGGATTCCTTTCAGTATAGTAATCTGTACAGTATTTTGACCGCTTCCACCTGCGTGACGAAGCGGCGAGTTTCTTTGTAAGGGATGCCGTCCTTGTCAAGGCCGTCCGCGAGCCACTCGTCGACCCGGGCCCGGCCCGCGTTATAGGCGGCGATGGCCATCCAGTCCGACTCGTACCGGGCGTAGAGCAGCGAAAGATTATAGCATCCGTAGTCGATATTGGTCTCGGGGTCGAAAAGGTCGCGGGGCTCCTCGCCCCGCTTTTCGCAAAGCCAGGCGTATGTGTCGGGCGTCAGCTGCATGAGTCCCACGGCGCCGGCTGAGGAGACGGCGCCCGGCTCAAATTTGCTCTCGGTCCAGATGACGGCGTAGACGAGTTCGCGGGACAGCCCGTACCGGTCGGCAGCCGCCTCGACGGTTACGCGGTAATCGTTGGGGAACAGCCCGCGCGCCGCAAGCAGTGCGGCTGCGAGCAGGGCCGCTCCGAGCAGCACCGCCCAAAGCGTGCGCTTAAAGCGCTTAAAGCCCGAGGTCTTTCGCAATATCGTCCACCTGGCGGGCGACGTTTTCGGCGTCCCCGTCGTTTATAATGACATAGTCGGCATGCTCGGTGTAAAAATGGTCGGGCTTCTGGGCCCGGAGCCGGGACTCGGCCTCCTCGCGGGAGATGCCGTCTCTCGCCATGATGCGGGCCAGCAGCACCCGTTCGGGGGCCACGACCGCGATGATGGGGCAGTCGCGTCCGCTCTCAATGAGCCGGATGGCGTCGAGCAAAATGCCTTTGGCCTTGGACTCGCGCTCTATGCGGGAAAGCTCACTGCCCAGATACTTGTAGACAATGCGCTCGAGGTCGGCCTTTGCGCGGGGGCTCGCAAAGACAATGGGGGCCAGAGCCCGCCGGTTGACCCCGCCGTCAGGCCCTAAAATCCCCTCGCCAAACCGCGCGGCGAGCTCTTTTGTACACGCGGTGCCCGGCCGCTGCAGCTCGTGCACCAGCTTGTCGGCGTCGACATGCTGCAGGCCGTGCCGCTCAAAAAGGCGGGCGGCCGTGCTTTTTCCGGCGCCGCTGCGCCCCGTGATGCCGTAAATCAACATTCCATCACCCTGCCTGCGGCCGCTTTGAGCAGCCGGTTATATACGGCGAGTCCCACGCCGCTTTTGTCCGGCAGCCCGCAGTATATGCGGGGTACGCCCGCCGCGTCCATCTCCCGCAGCGCCGAAAAAAGCCGGCGGGCGGCCGTCTCATTCGTGCCGCCAAGCGAGATGACATGCCCGGCCGCGGGGAAAAGGCCCTCTTCCCCGTCGTGACACAGGACGCCCGCGCCCTTTTGTTCTGCCATATAGTTTAACACGTTTTCCCGTGCGCCATTCAGCAAAATGACCTCGGCCCTCGGCGCGTAATGCCGATATTTCATGCCGGGGGCCGCGGGGGCGACGCCTTCCGGCAGCTGTCCGAAGACGGCTCCGTCCACTTCGACCGGTCCGATGACCCCCTCCAGCGCCTCAAGGCTGATGCCGCCCGGCCGCAGCAGCTTTGGAACGGGGCCGGAAAGCGAGACGATGGTCGACTCCAGCCCCACGCCGCAGGGCCCGCCGTCCAAAATGAGGGGCAGCTCGGCCCCGATGTCGGCCGCGACGTGGGCGGCCGTCGTCGGGGAAGGGGAGCCGGACTTGTTGGCCGAAGGGGCGGCAATGGGGACGCCGCAGGCTTTAAGCAGCGCGCGGGCCACCGGGTGGGAGGGAATGCGCACCGCCACCGTGTCAAGCCCGGCCGATACCGCATCCGGCACCGCCGCAGTCTTTTTCAAAACGAGGGTCAAAGGCCCCGGCGTAAAGGCTTCGCAGAGGGCATAGGCCTTTTCCGGAATTTCGCGGCAGAGGGTGGGAAGTCCCGACGCTTCCGGTATGTGCAAAATGAGCGGGTTGTCGCTTGGCCGCCCCTTGGCGGCATAGATGGCGCGGCAGGCCGCCTCGTCAAATCCGTTTGCGCCAAGGCCGTAGACCGTCTCGGTGGGGAAGGCGACAAGGGCGCCCTCGCGGATGAGCCGGGCGGCTTTTTCAATGTTCTCAGGGGTGGGGGGCAGGATGCGGGGGTCCGTCATCGGTCCGCCTCCGCACCGCCCTCGCCCCTGAGCTTTTCGGCCTGCGCCGCCGTGATGAGGGCGTCAATCATCTCGTCTATGTCGCCGTTCATAAAGGCTTCGAGCTTATACAGGGTCAGTCCGATGCGGTGATCGGTCACCCGGCCCTGCGGAAAGTTGTAGGTGCGAATGCGCTCGCTGCGGTCGCCGGTGCCGACCTGCGACTTGCGCTCGGCCGCCGTCCTGGCGTCGGCCTCAGACTGCATGCGCTCGTAAATGCGGGCGCGCAGCACCCGCATGGCCTTGTCGCGGTTTTTGTACTGGCTGCGCTCGTCCTGACACTCGACGACGATGCCGGTCGGCAGGTGGGTGATGCGAATGGCCGACTCGGTCTTGTTGACGTGCTGGCCGCCGGCCCCGCCCGAGCGGTAGGTGTCAATCTGCAAATCGGCCGGGTTGATGTCGACCTCGACCTCCTCGGCCTCGGGCAGCACGGCCACGGTGACCGTGGAGGTGTGAATGCGGCCGGACGACTCGGTGTCGGGCACCCGCTGCACGCGGTGAACACCCGACTCGAACTTGAGCCGGCTGTACGCCCCGTCCCCCTCGAGCATGAAGCTGATCTCCTTGATGCCGCCGAGCTCGGTCTCGTTTGCCGACATGACCTCGCTCTTGTACCGCCGGCCTTCGGCGTACATCGTGTACATGCGGTAGAGGGAGGCCGCAAAGAGTGCCGCCTCCTCGCCGCCGGCCCCGCCGCGGATTTCAATTATGACGTTTTTGTCGTCATTGGGGTCGCGGGGCAGCAGCAGTACTTTGAGCGCCTCCTCGCACCGCTCCATATCCCGGAGACCCGCCAGATACTCCTCCTCGGCGAGCTCTTTCATGTCGGGGTCGCCCATCAGCTCCTGCGCCTCGGCGACAAGCGCCTTCGCGGCCTTGTACTCGCGGTACTTTTCAATGACCGGCGACAGGTTTTTGAACTCTTTCATCAGGGCGCGGTAGGCGTCCTGGTCCGACACAACGGCCGCGTCCGAAAGCCGCCCCTCTATTTCCACATACCGGGCCTCGGCCTCGGCCAGTTTTTCAATCATTGACTCAATTCCCCTTTGTCCCGCCCCGCCTGCTCGGACTCAATGCGGCGCAGGCCTTTTTCAAAGGCCGAGCGCAGCATCCAAATCTCCCGCCCGCATGTCAGGCATTCAATGCGTATATCCATCCCGACCCTGCGGACGACAAACCGGTCGCCGCCGCAGGGGTGGGGCTTTTTCATGATGCAGATGTCGCCGACCTGAATTTCCATGTCTCCTCCGGGCAGCCGGCGGATTCCTCCCGCACGGCGGTATCATGGCAGTATATTATAATACCATAGATTTTCCAAAAACGCAACTGTCTGCAAAAGAGTCAATGGAGTTTAAAGTGTTTCGCTTGACGAAAAACCCGTCCGGCAAAACCCGGACGGGTTTATGTTCACGGCACTGCGACATTACGGCCGTTTCACATTGCCTGACGGCGAAGGAATCGCGCCCAAATCCTCTCGCAGCGCCATCCCGCCGCCGTCGGTCTTGATATAGATGTTCTCTTCACTGCTCAAATAATAGATTGGAACACGCGCCCCCTGCGCGCGCTCGTGCAAAACGAGATACTTGTACGTGGCGCTCGTAATCTCCCGCACACCGAATTTATCGCGGGTCGCATCCATTGTGACGGTGAAGACCCCGCCGTCGTATGAATAGTCGACGAGAATCGGGTCGCCCTCGTCGGTGTAGGACATTGTCCGCACAAATGCCGGCAAACCAATAAACGCCTTTGCGTAAAACGCATCCATGAGCGCCTGATTGAAGACCTGCGTGCCCTCGCGCGTAAATACGCTGACATAAACGCCGTCCGAAATTCCATCATCGGCATCGGCGCCGTAATCGGCGGGCAGCTCTGAGAGCGGCAAAAGCTCTTTTGCCGGCCTCGTGGCTACAGACTCCCACGTCTCGCCGAAGTCATCCGTCATCAGAGTGAGGAGGTTCCCGTTTTCCGGGTCGTCGCCGGAGATTTTTGTGAAAAAGTCCATTGTACCTTTGCCGCTATCTCCCGCAAAGCTGATGCTGCGCACTTCGCCGGCCATCTCGGTATTGAACGGCATGTACCAGACGAGGCCCAAATCGTACTGCTCCCACGTCTCTCCGCCGTCCTCCGTCCGGTAAATTCTCCCGAAGTTCTCAATGTCATACCGAAAGCACAGAAAGCCGATTTTCTCGTTTGCGAACGCGCCGCAGGTTAAGACCCGCGGCCACACGTCGCCCACATTGCCGGTCTCCTCCCAGGTGAGGCCGCCGTCGTGGGTCAGGTAGACGTAATTTTCCTGATTGCCCATCGCCGTATCGCCGGTTCCGATGAACCACCCCTCAAGCTCCGTTGTGTAGCCCGACTGCGAGGACGGCCACTCGCCGCCGTCCAGGGGGCCAGCCGGAAGCGTGGGCTGCAATGCGGCCGGCTCGGCGGGCGGCTGTGCGGGCGCAGGCGCGCAGGCGGACAGCGCAAATAAGACGACGACAATGAGCGCCGCCAGCCGCGGCGTTTTTTCTGGCCCTCTTGTCCAGTACATCGTATTACCCCCAACAAAGCGGATAACACTTTGACGGAAAAAACAGGAAAGTTGTTCCGGGCAGCTCATGCGGTGCCTAAGCCGCGGGCTTTTTCTCCAGCGTGCCGAGCAGCCAGCCGGCGGCCGCGACCCCGGCCATGACCGGCAGCGTGATGCCGACGGCGGTGTTGTAGGGCAGCAGCATCCGGTAGGCGATAAATCCGGCCAGCCACAGCAGCAGGTTTTTATAGCAAGGGCGGTCCTGCGCGCGCATTTCCCTTTTGCGGAGCAGAAAGTAATCGGCAAAGGAGACGCCGAAAAGCGGCGCGAAGACCGAGCTTATCAAATACAAAAAGTCCTCGTACCGCTCAATGGGCACAAAGATGGCAATGGCGACGCCGGCGGCGCAGACGGCGGCCGCCGTCCAGGTTTCGCTGATTTTGCCGTTTAAGTTGACGGCGCTGACCCCGGCTGAATAGACGTCGAGAAAAGTGGTGGTCACGGTCGAGAGCACGATGGTGGCAAGGGCCGCAAGCCCCATCCCGGCCGCCGCCATGATGACAAAGACGTCGGAGGTCCCGTAGTAGACGGCGGCGCCAAGTCCTATCCCGAACATGAAAAGGGAGCCGACAAAGTAGCCGGCCACGCTGCCCAAAGTCCCCGTGACCGGTTTTTTCAGGGTCCTCGTGTAGTCGGCGATGAGGGGCAGCCAGGAGAGGGCCATGGAGACATTCAGCTCAACGGCTGCCCCAAAGGAGATAGCTCCCTCGGCAGTCCCTGCCGGACGGCCGCCCGAGAAGACCGAAAAGCCGAGCATGAGGGTGAAAATGAAGAGCAGCGCGATGATGACCGTGTTGACTTTCGAGAGGTTTTTGAGCCCGAGGAAGACCCACACACAGATGAGGACGCCGATACCGACGCTCCAAAGCGCCGTGTTTCGCACGCCCCACAGCTCCCCCGCAATGCCGTCGAAGGCCGTGGCCCCGCCGATGATCATGACGGCGGTCCACCCCAAAAGCTGCAGGATGTTGAGGGCCGAAAAAGCCCAGGAGCCGTATTTGCTGTAGGAGATGCGGGTCGACTCGGCCCAGGAGAGGCCGCTTTTTGCGCCGATGAGGCCGGCCGGAATGAGCACCGCGGCGCCGATGACGTGCCCGAGCAGGATTGCCGCAAGGCCGGCCTCAAGCCCCAAGGGGGCGATGAGGGCGCCGGTCATCAGTTCGGCAATTGAGACTGCGGCGCCAAACCACAGCAGCGCCTGGCTGAATGTCGAGGACTTTGCGTCGATGTTTTCCATGTCTGTCTACCATTCCTCAAAATATTTTGCGGGTAGCTGTTCCCAGACTCCATGGGAATGCGCTCACCTTTATCTTGCCCGTCACAAACATGAAAAAAGACGCCTTCCGTTTTGGAAAGCGCCCCCATCATAAGCGTCACCTGCGGGTGACGCCCGTTTGCTTCCCTGCGCTGGTGTTAACCAACAGGTTCAAGGGGTCAGGTTTTACCTTCTCAACCACGAAGTAGTTCCCCCGCTGCCTCGCAGTATAGCACAGCAAGGCCAAAAGGTCAAGCAAAGGCCCGGCATTTCCCATCCGTGGGAACGCCGGGCCTCCACAGGGGAATCCGGTAAAATCAACCCCTCGCAAACTCGGCCTTTTCAAGCAGCTCCAAAAACAGCTCCACCAAAAGCGGGTCGAACTGGGTGCCGGAGTTTTTGGACAGCTCGGCCATGGCGGCCTCCTTTGGCAGGGCCTTGCGGTAGACGCGGTCGCTCGTCATGGCGTCGTAGGCGTCGGCCACCGCCAGAATGCGGCATAGCAGCGGAATCTGTCCGCCCGCGAGGTTTCGCGGATAGCCCTTTCCGTCCCACCGCTCATGGTGGGAGAGGATGTAGTCGGCCACCACCGAGAGCTCCGGCGTGTTCTGGGCAATGCGGTAGCCGATTTCGGAGTGCCGCTTCATCTCATCCCACTCCTCCGCGGTCAGGGGCCCGGGCTTTTGCAGGACGTTTTGCCGCACACCGACTTTGCCGATGTCGTGCAGCACGGCGAGCAGCGCAAGCTCCCCCTGTTCTTCCGCGCTCAGCTCCAGCTTTCTTCCCATGGCCTGACAGTAAGTCTTGATGCGCTCGGCGTGCTCCTCGGTCTCAATGCTGTTCTCGTGGAGCGTGGCCAGCAGCGTGTTCAGGATGGTGTTGCGGTAGCTCGACCCCTCCATCAGCTTCTGGTGGTACATCCACTCCTCAGCCTCTTTTAATATGGCCTGTAAATCCTCTTC
>DATMXT010000082.1:0-18724 GCA_035561375.1 Terriglobales bacterium
CCCTTGAGCTTTCCGCCCGACTTCAGCGCAAAAATGTTGGTCTCAAAACTGTGGCGCAGCGCCCCCTCGCAGCGGGCCCGCTTTAAGGCAAGCGTTATCATGCGGTCAAGCAGCTCTGGGTAGGGGATGCCGGCCGCCTCAAAGAGGTAGAAGGCGAGAGACCCCGGACAGGTGTTGGGCTCGTTGACGTAGACCGTGTCCCCCTCGAGCAGAAAGTCAATGCGCACATCGCCCGAAAAGCCGAGAGCACGGAAGGCCTTGACGGCGAGAGCCTGAATTTCGGCCGTCTTCTCGGGGGTCAGGTCGGCCGGCAGCCGGCGGGTGGCGCCCGACATGCCGGACACCTTGCCGCCCGTCAGATATTTGTCGCTGTAAGAGAGAATTTCGCCGGCCGTCACCGGCTCCTCGCAGGCCGAGGGGACGGCCTCCTCCTCGTCGCCTAAGACTGCGCAGTTGATTTCCCGCAGATTCGTGATGGCCCGCTCGACTAAAATGCGGGAGGAGAACTCACAGGCGAGGTCGATGGCGGCCTCAAGCCCTTGCCGGTCAAAGGCGACCTTGATGCCGACCGACGAGCCGAGCCCCGCCGGCTTGACGATAACGGGGTAGCCAAAGGCCTCCTCGCAGCCCGCCATAACGGCCTCGGGGTCGGCGACATACTGGGCGGCGTAGAAAGTCTTGGCCTCGAGCACCGGCACGCCTGCCGCCCGCATGACGTCCTTCTGCCGGGCTTTGTCCATGCCGATGGCGGAGGCCGCAATGTCGCAGCCGACATAGGGCAGCCCTACCGACTCAAACCAGCCCTGCATGGAGCCGTCCTCGGTGCCGGCCCCGTGGACGATGGGGAAGGCGAGGTCGATTTTCGCCACGTCGGAACTGCCGAACAGCTTCGGTTTAGCGGCTGAAATGGCCCAGACCTCCTTGGCGTTTTTGCGCCCCAGATAGACCTGCGTGCAGCGCGCCAAAAGCGCCGGAATGTCCTTGTAGGCGTCAATGTCTTTGAGCGCCTCGCCGGTGTAGAGCACGCAGTCCTTGGTCACATAAAAGGGGATGACGTCGTATTTGTCGGGGTCGAGCGAATACATGGCCTGCACGGCCGAAATCACCGACACCTCATGCTCGACGGAACGCCCGCCGAAGAATACACCGATGGATAGCTTCATACTGTCCTCCTTTAACTATGGCAAAAAAGGTGGCCCGCTTTCCGTAATATACAAAGTTGAAATGCCCGTCATTCAAGGTCGTCCGTGAGGTCGTTTTCAAGCAGCACGACGCTTTTGCCCTCCGGCAGCATGGCAAGCGCCTCCCGCAGGGTGGAGACTCTCGTCAGCTTTGCCCCCATGCCCTCGTCGGCAAACCCGGCGGCAATGGCCTCCCCGCCGCGCCCGACCGCGATGCAGATATCGCAGCAGCGGGCGGCGAGCCTTGCAAACTCGCGGTTGACGGCGTACTCCCGTTCGCCGAGCTCCACCATGCCGGGGGTGACTAAAACCCTTGTTGTGTCGGCGAAGGCCGAGAGCACCTGTACGGCCTCGGCCGCCCCCTCCGGGTTGGCGTTGTAGGCGTCGTCAATGTAAATGCGCTCTCCCATTGCGGGCTTCAGCTCAAGCCGGTGGGGGATGGGCTTGAGCCGCCGCACAGCGGAGGTGAGCGTCTTGTCCGGCACCCCCATCGTCAGGGCGACGGCAGCCGCCCCCGCGATGTTGAGCACATTGTGCCGGCCGAGGAGCTTTGTCGAAAGCTGGAGGGCTCGCCCGTCCGGACACTGAAGCGTGAACTTTGCGCCCGTGATGCCGTAGGAGACCTCGACCGCGCGGTAGTCGCACCCCTCGTCAAGCCCGTAGGAGACGTGGGGCCGCTCCCAGCCGGAGGCCGCGATGGGCGGGCTGTCGTAGTTCAAGAAAATGAGCCCGTCGTCCGGAATGGACTCGGCCAGCTCGAACTTTGCGGCCCGGATGTTTTCGGTCGAGCCGAAGGTCTCGAGGTGGGCGATGCCGACCGAGGTGATGATGCCGTATTTCGGTTTCACGATGTCGCAGATTTCGGCGATGTCGCCCTTCTGGCGGGCCCCCATTTCGCAGACAAAGACCTGATTGAAGGGGGTCATCTGCTCATTGACGGTGCGCACGACCCCCATCGTCGTGTTGTAGCTGCCCTCGGTCATCAGGGTGTCGAAGGTCTCCCGCAGCATTTCGGTCAGAATGTACTTGACCGAGGTCTTGCCGTAGCTGCCGGTCACGCCGACCACCGTCACGCCGGAGGCGGCGAGTTTTTCCCTTGCCGCCCGCACAAAGCCGTCCGCAATGCGCTTTTCCATGCCCTCGGTCATGCGCCCTGATGCCTGCGGCAGCCAAACGGCGATGGGCGCCGCGGAGACGGCGGCCGTCCAGATAAACCGCCACGGCGCCGGAACGGCGAGCCCCGCGGCCCCTATGGCGAGCAGCAGCGCCGCCGCCGCCGCAAACTGGCGTTTGACCCGGTCGGTCACGACAAAGGGTTTTTTCTCGGGCGGGCGCACCGATAGGACGAAGACCGCAAGCCCGAAGTATAGAGGTGCCGCCCACCGGCCGAGCACGGCGGCCGCTGCCGGGACAAGGCCCGCCGCAAGCCGGCGCTCCTTGGGATTTTTTTCAAGCCAGCGGCGGTAGCGCTCCGGCCGGTATGAATTTAACTGGTACATGTGAAAATAGTGTCTGGACAGGGCCCCCTGCCAGACGAGCACACATGCGACGGGCAGAATGTAGTCGAGCATGAAATCATGTCCTCCGAGCAGACAAGCGGCTGCGGGCGCCCCGTGCGGCTCTTTTGTCACAGCCAGCTTTCGAGTATGGTGAAAAATTTTTCCGGCGCGTCGAGGAAGGCGTAGTGGCCGGCCCCCTCAATGACCTCAATGCGGGCGTTTTGCATGAGAGACGCCATGCGGCGCCCGTCCGCGACGGGGGTGGCGGTGTCGGCCGAGCCCCAAATCAAGAGCGCCTCGTTTTCAATGACGGGCAGAAGGTCCGCGAGGTCGAGGTTGACGGTCTTGACCAGCACCTCCCGCATGACGCCCTCGGCCGCGAGATAGTCGGCCGAGCCGTACTTGCGGCGGGCTTTTGCGAGCAGCGCCTCGCGGGCTTTTTTCGGCAAAAGCGCGGCCAGCCGCTTTGCGGCGGCAAAGCCGAAGCGGCGACGCGAGGGCGGCTGCTTAATGCCGGCCGAGTCGATGAGCACCAGCCGACCGGCCGGATATTTCAGCGCCCCCACGGCGTAGAGGATGACCCGGCCCCCAAAGGAATGGCCAATCAGAATGGGGCGGCAAAGCCCCATTCTGTCAAGCAGTTTTGTGAGCATTTCGGCGTATTCCGGAACTCCCCATGCCGCGGGCGGCGGCGGGGAGCTGCCAAAGCCGGGAAAGTCAAGCGTCACGACCCGCCGGCCGGACTCCGCAAGCCGCAGCGCAATCGGCCGCATGACTGCGCGGGAAGAACCCCACCCGTGCAGGATGACGACGGGGTCTCCCTCGCCCTGGGACACCGCGTGGACGCGGGCGCCCATGATCTCATACACCAAGCAGATATCACCTCATCACATTATTATAGTCCAAATTCTGTCACTTGTCATCATTGCGCATGAATTTCGCAAAAATCGTGCTATCATGCTATACGCGAAACGGGTTTTGTGCTATAATTTTATACTACCTTCCGTTGACAAGGCGCGCAGGTTCTTTCGCAGTCAGCCGGGGGTGCGTTCAAACGTCAATCTCAGAGAGGAATTTGGATTTGGAGTTCACAAGAAAACAGCGGCTTCGGAAAATGATTTCCGCCCTTGCCGTTTCCTTCATAACCGCCACCCTTATGGTCGGCGTGCTTTCGGCCGACACCGTCATGGTGGCGCTGGCCAACCTGGTCCTGACGCTGTCGGCCTCCGGCGGGGTCATGATGCTGGCCTCCTACAACGTCACGATGGTGCTGCTCGGCGTCATGGCGCTGGGCATGTCCTTTGCGACTTTTGCCGGACACGCCGGAAATCCCTTAGTGACGGCGGCCGGCGCAGGGGCGCTCTTTGTCTACACGTCGGCCATGGGCGGCTTTGCGGTGGGCGCGGCCACGCTGCTCTGCTTTGTGCCGGCCCTCGCCCTCAACATGCTGTTTGGCAAAAACGCCACTTACACCGGCATGCTCCAAGCCACGGCGGCGCTCGACGTCGCACTGGTCGGGGGCTCTTTCGGGTTGACGCTCTACCGCAGCAAGGCCCCTTTCACGGCCGAAGGAATCCGGTCGGTGGTCAATGGCGTCGTCGCGACTCTGACCGACTTTTACAAGGAGGCGGCCCAGACCCTCTCCGACCGGCAGCTCACGGTCAACGCGAGTCCGGGCTATACGCCGGAGGGCGCCATGGCGACCATTTTAAACCACCTGCCGGCCCTTCTCATTTTCGGCGGCATGCTGACCGCCTACTGGACAACCACTTATTATATGAAAGCAAACAGCGCGGTTTACATTCGTGCGGGCGAGTTGACCGGCACGTATGAGCTCTCCAAGGCGGGGGCCGCCGTCTTTGTGCTGGCGGCCATCGCCTCCTGGGCGGCCAAAGACCTCTATTCGGTCTTTGCATACAATTTGCTGCTCGTGCAGACGCTGCCCTGCGCCCTTGTCGGCTATTCCGCCTTAAAACACCAGCTGGCCGGCGGTATGCGGGGAATTGCCGCCGGCGCCGCCCTTGTCATGCTGCTCTTTACGCCGGTGCTGGCCGTCGTCTTTTTCATTGCCACATACGGGGCCTTCAAGGTCCTGTTCGAGGATCTGCAACTGAGAAGGGGGGATAACCCATGAAGAAGAGCAAGCCCCGGAGCGTGCGCGTTCCGGCCCTCTCGCTGCTTGCGGCCGTCGTCTTCGCAGTGACTGCCGTCGTCGACTACCGGTATGCCCTGGCGCAGCTTGTCATGGCCGCCATTTTGCTGTCGGGCTATGCCGCCATGGGCGTCACCCGCCGCACCCGCAGAAGCCGGGCGCTGGCCGCCGTCGGCGCCAGACTCGAAACCGGCTCGGTCGGGTTCATGACGACGGCCATGCCGGCCGCCGCCGTCGACAAAACCGGCACCGTCGTCTGGTACAACCCCGCTTTCGAAGAGATGGTGGGCAAAAACTGCGACATCGGGCACGACATCAAAGAACTCGTCGAGGGGCTAGACATGCACAAATACACGGCCGAGGACTTGATGACCGGCGTCGACATGACGGCCTGCGGCCGGAGCCTTCGAGTTTACGCCTCGCTGCTGCGGGAGCAGGGGGAGGACAAGGAGGCGCTGCTGGTTTTGCTCTTCGTCGACATGACGGCCTACCGCATGCTCGAGCGGGAGCACGAGGCCTCCCGGCCGGTCGCCGCCCTCATCTCCATCGACAACCTCGATGAGATCACGCAGGATGCCACCGAGAGCGAAAAGGCCGTCGTGCTGGGCGCCGTCGACAATCTGCTGCGGGAGTGGGCCAAGCCCTCGGGCGGACTCATTCAGCTCTATGAAAGAGGCCGCTATGTCTTCGTCTTCGAGGACCGGTTTTTGTCCGGCTACATCGCCGAGAAGTTTGCGGTTTTGGACCGGGTGCGGGAGACCACCGGCCCGGGCGGCGCGAGTCCCACCATCTCCATCGGCATCGGCCGGGGGGAGGACAGCTATGAGGATGCGATGGAGCTGGCCCGCCAGGCGCTTGAAATGGCGCTGGGCAGAGGCGGCGACCAGGCCGCCGTCAAGCAGGGCACCGATTTTGAATTTTTCGGCGGCAAGTCCAAGGCCGTTGAACGGCGCACAAAAGTCAAGTCCCGCGTCATGGCCGCCGCCCTCTCCGACCTGCTCGACAAGGCCACGAGCGTCATCATCATGGGGCACAAGCAGGCCGACTTCGACGCCGTCGGCGCTTCAGTCGGCGTGGCGCGGCTGGCCATGGCCCGCAAAAAGCCCGTGAACATCGTCATCAACCGCGGGGCGACGCCGGCCATCGGACTTGTGGAGCACATTGAAATGCTGCCGGAGTACGAGGGGATTTTTGTCGACCCCATCGTCGGCCTCGACCGCATCACCTCGGGCACGCTGCTCGTCATCTGCGACACCCACAATCCCGACTACATCGAGTCGAAAGAAATTTACGAGGCGGCCGAGAAAGTCGTCGTCATCGACCACCACCGCCGCATGGCCAAGGCCATTGAGAACACCGCCCTGACCTACCACGAGCCCTACGCCTCCTCCACAAGCGAGATCGTCTGCGAGCTGGCCCAGTACATCGAGGGCGGGGCCGCCATGCGCAAAAGGGAGGCCGAGGCGCTTCTGGCCGGCATCGTGCTCGACACCAATACATTCTTTTTCAAGACCTCGTTTCGAACTTTTGAGGCGGCGGGCTTTTTGCGCAAGCTGGGGGCCGACACCATCGAGGTCAAAAAGCTCTTCCAGATTGACCAGGACAGCTACCACTGCCGCACGGAGCTCGTAGGCGCCACGAAGCTCATTGAGCGGGCGCTGGCAGTCGCTGCCTGGGAGGGCGAGCTCATGCCCGACATGGGCGTCATCGCGGCTCAGGCGGCCGACGAAATGCTGGGGCTTGACGGGGTGGAGGCCTCCTTTGTCCTCTATGACAGCGACGGCGAGGTCAACATATCGGCCCGGTCCCTCGGAAAGCTCAATGTCCAGCTCATCATGGAGGACATGGGCGGCGGGGGACATATGACGGGCGCCGGCGCGCAGGTTACAGGCGAGCTTGCGGGCGTGCGGGACCAGCTCATTGAAGTCGCCCGCAGGCATTTGCACGAAGCGCAGAAATAACAGGGCGCAAAAAATCGCGGCGGACGGTGAGCGCCGTCCGCCTTTGGGATAGGGGAGGGTTACCGAAGTGAAAGTCATTTTGCAGCAGGACGTCAAGAGCCTCGGAAAGAAGGGGCAGCTCGTCGAAGTGTCGGACGGCTACGCCCGCAATTACCTCATGCCGCGGGGTCTCGCGGCGCCGGCCACCGCGGCCGCCATGAACGAGTACAATCAGCAGGAGGCCGCCAACAAATTCAAGGCCCAAAAAGAGCTTGAGGAGGCCAAGAAACTCGCCGAAAAGCTAAATGGGGTCACCGTGAAGCTCACGGCCCGCGGCGGCTCGCAGGGCAAGCTCTTCGGCTCAGTCACGACAAAAGAGGTCTCGGAGCAGCTGAAGGCCCAGTTTGGGCTCGAAGTCGACCGCAAAAAGCTCGTCATGGACGACATTAAGAATTTCGGGACCATCGAGGCCGAGTGCCGCATTCATCAGGGCATTGCGGCCAAGTTCTATGTGCTTGTCACAAGCGAAGAGTGATAGAATATGAATGTGACCGCTGATGTCTTCCACAAATTGCCCTACAGCATGGAGGCCGAGCAGAGCGTACTGGGCGCGGTGCTGGTCAGCCCTGCACTCATGCCGAGAGCCGCGGCGATGCTGCGGCCGTCGGATTTTTACCTGCGCCAAAATGCCGAGGTCTACGAGGCTCTATTTAAAATGTTCGAGGCAGGCGAGACCATTGACGTCGTCACGGTGCTCGAGAAGATGAAGGCGCTGGGCACCTTTGCCGAGGGGACGACGGCGGCCTACCTCGTCTCTTTAGCCGAGTTCGTGCCGGCCACCGCCAACATGGAGAAGTATGCCGCCATCGTGCTGGACAAGTCGTTGATTCGGCAGCTCATCGCCGCAGCGACCAACATCGCCGAGAGCTGCTACGCCGAGGCCGACGCTTTTGAGGTTCTACTCGACCGGGCCGAACAGCTCCTCTACGAGCTGCGGGGCGGGCGCAACACCGGCGAAATCCGGCCCATCGCTGAAATTGTCGATGAGGCCTTCCTGCGGCTTGTTGAACTCTCTCGACTTGGTGGTAAGCTCTCGGGCATCTCCTGCGGATATCATCGGATTGATAAACTGGTGGGCGGGCTCAACAAATCCGACCTCATCCTTCTTGCCGCCCGCCCCGGCGTCGGCAAGACGGCCTTCGCCTTAAACATTGCGCGGCATGTCGCCGTCGCTGAAAAGAAGCAGGTCGCCATCTTCTCGCTCGAGATGTCGGACGTCCAGCTTGTTTTCCGCATGTTTTCAAATGAAGCTTCCATTGACGGCTCAAGACTTCGGGTGGGCGACATCGCCACCAGCAGTGACGAGTGGGCGGCCTTGGCCGAGGCTGCCGACATTTTGGGTTCCTCTCCCATGAAAATTAATGATGCTGCCGGAACGATGGTGGCCGAGATGAAGGCCAAGCTGCGCCGGGAGCGGGAGCTGGGGCTTGTCATCGTCGACTATTTGCAGCTCATGCGCTCGGGCACCCGCACCGACAACCGCACGCAGGAGGTGGCCGAGATCTCCCGCTCCCTCAAAATCATGGCCAAAGAGCTCGGCGTGCCCATTTTGGCCCTCTCCCAGCTCAACCGGTCGCCCGAGGCCCGCAAGGACAAAAAGCCCATGCTCTCGGACCTCAGAGAGTCGGGCTCCATTGAGCAGGACGCCGACATCGTCATGTTCCTCTATCACGACGAGGACAACCCCGAGGAGAAGGGCATCATCCACTGCTCGGTCGCCAAAAACCGGCACGGCGCGACGGGTCTCATCGACTTTGGCTGGCGCGGCGAGTACACCCGCTTCACCGAGCTTGAGAAAAACCGCGAGGAGTCCTGACTGTGGAGACGCAGCTGGAACGAAAAGCGCGAAACACTCTTGAAAAGTACGGCATGCTGGACGGCGTCCGGCATGTCGTCGTCGGGCTGTCCGGCGGGGCCGACAGCGTCAGCCTGCTGCATTTTCTGGCCGGGCTCCGGGGCGAGGCCGGCTTTTCGCTGTCGGCGCTGCACCTGAACCATCTGCTGCGGGGCGAGGAGGCCCTGCGGGATGAAAATTACGCAAAAGAGCTCTGCGCTGCGCTCGAAGTTCCGATTTCAGTTCACCGGCTGCCCATTTCCGAGCTCGCAAAGGCCCGGGGCGTCTCCTTCGAGACGGCCGGGCGCGACGAGCGGTACCGCCTCTTTGAAGCGGAGGCCGCAAAATACGGCGGGGTCGTCGCCACGGCCCACACGGCCAGCGACGCCGCCGAGACGCTGCTCTTAAACCTCATGCGGGGCTCGGGGCTCGCGGGGCTCGGCGCCATTCCGCCGCGTCGGGGCATCTATATCCGACCCCTCATCGACTGTCTGCGGGAGGAGGTCGAGGACTACTGCGCAGCCCATGGCCTTGCCTTTGTCACCGACTCGACCAATCTCTCGCCGGACTACGCCCGCAACCGGGTGCGCCTTGAGCTCTTGCCCTATATGAAAGAACACTTCAACCCCGCCATCACCGAGACCCTCGCCCGCACGGCGGAGCTTTTGCGGGAGGATGAGGCGGCGCTTGACGCCCTTGTCCCGGACACGGGCGATGTGGAGGCGCTGCAAGCGCTCCCCTTTGCGCTGCGCTCAAGGGCCCTGCGCCGCATGGCGGGCCGTGCGCTCTCCTTTGAACAGACAAAGGCGCTCGACGCCCTCATTTTGTCCGGGCAAAACGGGGTCGTGAGGAGCCTGCCGGACGGGCTTGAGGCCAGGGCCGAGTACGGGCGGCTGCGGGTGGAAAAAGGGGGACCCGCGGCCATTGCCCCGCAGACGCTTCGCTTGGGGAACAACCAAATTGACGGATTTGGAAACATTAAGCTGTCGATTGAAGATGAAAAAAGTTCAGAGAATATTTACAACCACCGCTTAAAGTGTGGTATAATACAAAATACGCTGTGCGTCAGGGCGCGCACATCCGGGGACAAATATCGCCCCTGCGGCAGGCCCGAAAAAAGCCTCGCCCGCCTTGCGAAAGACGCAAAGCTGCCGGCCTCCCTTCGCGGATTTTTGCCCGTCATCGAGGCGGACGGGAAAATTGTCGCGGCCTTTCCCTTTGGCCCCTCGCAAGAGGCGGCCGCGGGTGAAGAGCCCGGACTTCTCATCACATATTACCCTAAGGAGCATATTGAGCTATGAGCATGGACCAGGATATATCCCGCATACTTCTGACCGAGGCGCAGCTCAAGGAGCGCATACGGGAGCTCGGACGCCAGATTACGCGGGATTACAACGCAAAGCCGCTGCATCTCGTCGGCGTACTCAAAGGGTCGGTCGTCTTCATGACCGATCTCATGCGTCAAATCGACCTTCCGCTGACCATAGATTTTCTCGCCATTTCGAGCTACGGCGCCGGCACCAAGACGTCGGGGGTGGTTCAGCTCATCAAGGACCTGAGCAATCCGGTCGACGGCAGGGACGTCCTCATCGTCGAGGATATTCTCGACTCGGGGCTGACACTCTCCTACATCACCGAAACCATGCGCACGAAGGACGCCGCAAGCGTCAAAGTCTGCACGCTCTTAAACAAGCCCGACCGCCGCAGCCCAACGGTGGCCGTCCAGGCCGACTACGAGGGCTTTGTCATTCCCGACGAGTTTGTCGTGGGCTACGGACTTGACTACAACGAGAAATACCGAAACCTGCCATTCATTGGCGTGCTGGACCGCAAGGTCTACCAGTGATTTTGCGCATTATTCATTCGTTTTTCGAATATTGCATAAAGTCCAATCGTACAAACAGGAGCTGATAGATTGAATCAGAATAAGAGACCGATCGGCCCGAGCCCCCTGCGCGGCATCATATTTTATTTTATTTTGCTCACGCTGCTCTATTTTGCCGTGTCCTCGCTCTACAACAAGGCCGAAACGGTTGTCATCACATACTCCGACATCGTGGGCTACTTCGACAAGGCAGAGGTCAAGAGCTTCACGGTCGACGAGCGCAACATCATTCACATAACTTTCAAAGACGCCGCCAAGGCCGACGTGACCTATAAGCTGCCAAGCCTCAACCTCTTTTTATACAGCGTTCCGGTTGAGCGGCTCGACGAGCTGACAGCCACCGGCGGCCTTGTGAGCTACGATTTCGCGCCCCCCTACGAGGCCCCCTTCTGGATGACCATGCTGCCCTACGCGCTGCTCTTTGTCGGCTTTGGGGTGCTGTGGTACTACCTCATGAATCAGCAGGGCGGGGCCGGCGGCGGCAAGGTCATGAACTTCGGCAAGGCCCGCACCAAAGTCGCCTCCGACGAGAAGCACAAAGTCACGTTTGACGACGTGGCCGGCGCCGAGGAGGAAAAGCTCGAGCTCTTCGAAATTGTCGACTTTTTAAAGGACCCGCGAAAATATCTCGAAATCGGCGCCCGCATCCCCAAGGGCATTCTGCTCTACGGCCCGCCCGGAACCGGCAAAACGCTTCTGGCCCGCGCCGTCTCGGGGGAGGCCGGCGTACCCTTCTACTCCATTTCCGGCTCCGACTTCGTCGAGATGTTCGTCGGCGTCGGCGCCTCCCGCGTGCGCGACCTCTTTGACCAGGCCAAAAAGACCGCGCCCTGCATCGTCTTCATCGACGAGATCGACGCCGTCGGCCGGCACCGCGGCGCGGGGCTTGGCGGCGGCCACGACGAGCGCGAGCAGACCTTAAATCAGCTGCTCGTTGAAATGGACGGCTTTGGCAAAAACGAAGGGGTCATCATCATCGCCGCCACCAACCGGCCCGACATTCTCGACCCGGCGCTGCTGCGCCCCGGCCGGTTTGACCGGCAGATCATGGTCAACGCCCCCGACCAGAAGGGCCGCGAGGAGATCCTCAAAGTCCACGCCCGGGGCAAGCCCTTTGACGAGGACGTCAAGCTCGGCGTCATCGCCAAGACGACGCCGGGATTCACCGGCGCCGACCTTGAAAACCTCTTAAACGAGTCGGCGCTGCTTGCGGCTAGGCGAAACGGCAAAAAAATCAGCATGGAGGACGTCGAGGAGGCCACCATCAAGGTCATCGCCGGCCCCGAAAAGCGCAGCCGCACCATCTCCGAGAAGGAGCGCAAGCTGACGGCCTACCATGAGGCCGGCCACGCCATTGTGACGAGGGCCCTCGAGACCCAGAACCCGGTCCACCAGATCTCCATCATTCCGCGCGGCATGGCCGGCGGCTACACGCTGTCGCTGCCCACTGAGGATAAATACTACTCTTCCCGCGAGGAGATGCGCGAGGAGATCGTCACGCTCTTAGGCGGGCGGGCCGCCGAGCGGCTCTGCCTCACCGACATCTCGACCGGCGCCTCCAACGACATTGAGCGGGCCACCACCATCGCCCGCAAAATGGTCACGGTCTACGGCATGTCGGAAGAGCTCGGCCCCATTGTCTACGGCGCCGGCTCCTCCGAGGTCTTCCTCGGCCGCGATTTTGCGCAGCCCAAAAACTACTCCGAGAACATCTCGGCCCAGATAGACCACGAAATCAAGCGCATCATCGACGACTGCTACAACCGCGCCATGGAGATTCTGGAAAAACAGCGGGACATTCTCGACAAGCTTGCCGCCCTCCTGATGGAAAAGGAGAAGATCGGCGCCGTCGAGTTCGAGGCGCTCTTCCCCGCAAAAGAGAACAAAGAAGAATCTTTGCCAAATGGCGAAGAGAACCCGGCGGAAAAGCCTGCCGACGAAAAACAGTAAAGACATAAATATAAGGCCGGTCCGAACATTCGGACCGGCCTTTATGTATGTCACGGCATTGCCGGCGGCTCTTTCAAAAACTCGAGCAATATGTGCTCGGGCATGGGTTTTGCGAAGAAGTAGCCCTGTATGACATGGGCGCCCAGCCGCTGCACCCGGTGCACCTGCTCGCCGGTCTCGACCCCTTCAATGATGACCGCAAGGCCGATTTTACTGAAAATCTCAATGAGCCCCTCAAAGAGCGCCGCGTTGACGCTCTGCGCCGCAATGAGCATGGAGCGGTCGAGCTTGACAATGGAAAAGGGCAGCGACACCACCTGCGAGATGTTGGCAAAGCCGGTGCCAAAGTCGTCGAGGGCAAAGGAAAAGCCCGCCGCAATGAGGGAGCGCATGAATTCCTTCAGCATCGCCGGATGGCTGGTCGCCGCGGTCTCGGTCACCTCAAAACAAACCCGCTCGGGAGAGACGCAGCTCTCGGAGATGATGCTGTACAGGCGCTTGTACTCGCCGGTGGAAAACTCAGTGGCCGAGAGGTTGAGCTCCACTTTCGGCACGAGCTCGGGGCCGTTGCGGCGCAGGAAAGCGCCGACTTCCCGAATGACGTACTCGTCAATGCGCAAAATGAGCCCGGAGCGCTCGGCAATGGGAATGAACTCGCCCGGCGATATTTCCCCGAGCGTCGGATGCCGCATGCGCAGCAGCGCCTCAACGCCCTCGTAGCGGCCCTCTTTCATGTTGTAGAGGGGCTGATAATGGAGCACGAGCCCTTCCCCGCTCGCCAGCACGTCGCGAATGGCGTTTTCCACGTCGTTTCGGCGCTGCGTGATGTAGAGAAGACTTGTGTCGACCTGCTTTTTCGTGCCCCAACCGTCCCGGTCGGTGTCGGAATAGGCGTTGTCGAGCAGGCTCACGACCTCTTCGGCCGATTTGAAAAAGTCGGGCTGGCCGAAGTGCCGAATGGTGCAGGACAGCGTCGTATAGCCCTGGCCTGCCATCCACGGCCGTTCAAACCGGCGCTCGACGCAGAAGATGACCCGGTTATACACCGACTCCGAGTTTGCCACAATCAAAAACCTTGAGCCGTACATGCGAAAGCTGCGCACGCCGCCCTCAAGCTCATTGAAAAAGGCGCCGACCTGGGAAAAGAGCTTGTTGCCGACCTCCACGCCGAAGGAGTTGTTGATTTGCCGGATTCCGCCGACGTCGACGGCGACAAGCCAAAGCGGCTTTTTCTCAATGAGCTGGTCGTTTAAAAAAGTCATCATGGCCGTGTAGTTGAAGACGCCGCTGTTCAAATCGAGCATGATTTCGGGGTTTTGCAGCGTAAAGAACATGGTCAGCATGGTGCCCGCGAGCGTCACGCCGGTCAGCAGGTATTGGGGCCAGACGTACTGCGCGCAAAGCGTGGCCGCAAGGGCCACGCAAAGCCAGAGCATGGTGACAAACTGGCTGTGCTGAAGCCTACGGCGAAAGACGACGATCATGCCGAAAATGAGCGGGAGATAAAAGAGGGCGTTAAAATAGAGCAGGTTAAAAAGGGGTCCGCGCGTGTAGACGCCGACGCCGCTTGACAGGTCAATATAAAAAATCCATTTTGTGAACGGGTTGGAGACCAGCACGAGTAGACAGGCGGCCACCGGCGCCATGAGCAGGGGCAGAATATTCCGGCGCCAGGTATGGTAGAGCCCGACCAGCGCGACGAGATAGGCCAGAAAGAGGGGCAGCAGGACAAATTGGAGCGCGTAAAAGGCCGTGTTAATCAGGTAGTTCACATAGAGCGGGAGTTCTTCCACGTGCATGATGGTGACGGAGCCCGCGACGTCGAGCAGGATGTCCCCGGCCGAACAGATCAGAAGCACGCCAAACAGCTTGTTTTGAAAGCTCGGGAACCGGCGCACGGTAAAAAATCGAATTAATACAATCACAAGGAAAAGAAGGGCGCAAACCTCATACTCAATGATGTAGGTCATATAACCCCCCTCTTACTCACAATCAGCCTAATTGTAACATTTACAAACTGAATTGTAACATCTACAAACTGAATAATCAACCGCTCTGCATAAAAAACTTGTACAAAAATCGAGGAAATATGACAATTTATCCGGAAAATGTACCCTTGGGAGCACAAAAAAGCGGAGCGGAGCCGGCCGGTATGTCGTGCATGTTGTGAAATTGTGGGGTTAAAGAATATGCAAACTGTTAAGTAAATATCGGACTGTATATATTGAGAGGTTATCCTATTAAGTTACATGAAATTACAGCGGCTTTTCATATATGGCGTAGGGCTCGCCCTCAGGGCGGATATCGGAGAAAACCGCGTACCCGATATGCAGGTAGCCGAGTTCCTCGTAGATGTGGCGGGCCGGCGCGTTTTGATGGAAAGTGTCAAGCCGCATGACGACGGCTCCCTGCCGCAGAGCAAGCTCCTCGGCATAGGCGAGCAGCCGCCGGGAGAGCCCTGAGCCCCTTGCGGCCGTCCCCGTGGCGAGCGTGTGAACGACCCGCACTTTGTCGGGCGAGGCCTCCACGCGCCAGGGCATTTCCCCGTACTGCGGAGCTTGGACGGCGTTGACGGTCACAGTGCCGACAATTTCACCGTCCCTCTCGGCCACATACAGGTCGCCTCTGTCAAAGGCGGCCGCCGGAACGGCCGGTGTCGGGTATTTGCCGTGATGCCAGTTGGGGTAGTTTTTTCCGGTGCGGTGCAGGTGTTCTATGACCTGCTCCAGCAGGTCTGCGACGGCCGGGACGTCCTCCGCCACGGCGGGTCTGATGGTGAGCATTTGAAATTCCCCCCGGAGAAAAGTCTTGCGGCGGCCTGTGACGCCTGATACTGCCCGCCGGCCTTGTCTGTTATGCGCTCACGCGGGTTTTTCTATGACGGCAAGTCCCCACAGACCGCCCTTTTTGAGCATGACGTAAGTGCGGCCGTCCCCGCCGACATAGGGCAGCGAGACGCTCTCAAGGCCCGAAACGGTGAGTCCGGCGCCGACATATCCGCCCTCCACCCGCAGCAGCCCGCACTGTGCGTAAGCCGCAAGCTCCTCCTCGGTGATGGGGTTTTCGCGCTGCGGCGCGACGGCGATGGCGCCGTCCTTTTCCACGACGCCCCACTTGCCCTCCCCGTCAATACAGGCGGCAAAACCGCTCACAAAGCCGCCCGAAACCCGGGTTCCCTCAGGAAGCGGAATGTCGATTTCTTCAAGCTTCGTGTTGACATAGACGTCGGTCTGCGAGACCAGCCGCAGAAATTCACCACCGTCGCAGGACACCACATCGGCGTAGACGGCCTCGGTCAGCTGCCGGCCCACGGCGTTTGTCACACCCCACAGGTCGGCCTCGCGGTAGGCATAGAGCCCGCCGCCGACCGCTTTGAGCTGCCGGAAGCGGGGGAGATACAAAATATTGCCGTTTCGGTCGGCAAGGCCCCACAGCGCTCCGTCGTAGAGGGCGATGGCCCCGCCCGGCAGCACCTCTGCGCCCTCCCAGGCCGCGTCGACGACAAAGTCGCCCTCGGAGCCAATGACGCCCCACAGCCCGTCCTTGCGGACAACCGCAAGCTCCCCCACAAAGTTTTTCGCGTCCTCAAAGACAAAGGGAATGGAGGGTGCGCCCGACTCGTCGAGGTAGCCGTATCCGCCGTCGATGCGGCAGGCGATGAGCCCGCCGCTGCTGACAAGCGGTGTCCCTGAAAAAGGCTCCGCCACGACATGTCCGGCGGTGTCAATCATGCCGTACCGGCCTGCCGCCGCGACGCAGGCCCGACCGCCCGAAAAGGGGTAGGCGGCGTCCCAGTAGGCCGGAATCTGCATGGCTCCGGCAGTGTCGATATATCCCCACGGGCCCTTGGCGTCGCCGGTCGAAACCGGGCAAAAGCCTTCCGCAAACTCGCCCGCCTGCGCGTACTTGGGCGTGACAATCCACGCGTATCCGACGGGTTCCTCTTCCGGCGGCTGCGGCTGCGGGGTGACCGACGCCGGCACACAGCCGGACAGAAGCGCGGCAAGCGCAAGGGCCGGCAACAGTCTACTTTTCATCTTCCTGCTCCTTATACAGCGTCTTTGTGATGACAATGCTGTTCTTGCGGCGAAATTCCCGGTCGAGGTAGCTGTAATAGGCCCCGGGAGTCAGAATGCCGTTCAGCGAAATGATATCGGTGCCCACGAGGCCCACCACCTTGTCGGCCAGCAGGGCGCAGTTGGTGCTTGCGGCGAAATAAGTGCGAAAGCCGCCGGACCTGAACTTATAGAGCTGCGCGTCCAGGTTTTTGACAAAGGAGGACGCGTAATCGTCATGTGTGCCGCAGGGGTCGCGCTGAATGGGCGAGGGCCAGGGGTCGACCTCCCGCATCAGGTCCTCCATGCGCAGCTCAACCCGCTCCCGCTGTCCCTCGGTCAGCCTGAGGCCAAACCCGAAAATGGACTTCTTTCTCGCTTTAATGCAGTAGTCGAGGTATTTTTCCTTCCCTTTGACAATTGCCAGCACCCCACTGCTGATGACCCCGCCCAGCCGGTAGCTCGCCTCGTCGTAGCTGCCGAAAGTCATCACCGTGTCCTCATAGCACAGGTCGACGTGCCCAAATACCCCGGCCCCCTTTTTTGCGGCGTGAATGAAAATCTCGAGGTCGGGAACGGCACAGGGGTCTTTAAAAAGGTCCTGCTCAGGCTCGTCTTTCGTGAGCCGCAGCGTCTCGTTGACCTTGTCGATGGCCGAACGGGGGACGAGGGCGGTCAGACCTGTCGGAAGCTGAATGCGAATGTGCCGCTTGACGACATCCGACATCGGGCTGCGGCCCGGGAAGAGCTCGCGCCGGAAATCGGAGGCGGTGCTAAGCGACATGAGAATGAAATAGCCGGCCAGAAGGAATCTCAGCATGCCGGAGCGAATGGAGGGGTAGAGGATGAGGGCCGCTCCGAAACCGAGCGAGACCAGCCCCAGCAGCAGGGGCTGCGCGGCGCCCCGCATGCGGTCGCGCTTTCGAAGAAAAAACGTGATGAAGTGAATGGCGGCGGTCAGCAGCAGATAGCTGCCAAGCGCCGGCGGGAAAAGGGCAAAAAAAGTCTCCTCGCGCAAGAGCGTGAAAGCCGCGAGCCCGAGGTTTGCGCACCCTAAAAGCAACCGCAGCGGCCGCCGGTCGGCGTCCGATGAAAAAGCGCCCACGATGCCGGACAGGCCGAGCACCGTCAGCAGGGTCGCCATCGCAAAATGAAAGAGCTCGGCAGCCAAAGACGGCCACAGCAAAATCGCGGCCGCTGTTAAGGCGTAGCCGACGGCGCCGAGCAGCAGCGTGCCGGAGGTCAGGCGCTTTTTTACGTCAATAGACAGCTTGTACTGTTTCATCGGGGGTGTTGTCTCCTCGGAAGGTCGCATTTTTGCGGCGTATTTCCGCCTGCAGCGCCTCCATGGCCTCGCCGGCCAGCAGTTCGGCCTCCTCGCGGCGGACAAAATCGTCGTCCGCGAGTTCGTAGCGCAGTGAAAAGTAGTTTTCTCCGGCCGCAACGAGGGCTTTATAGATGCCGGAGAGGTCGCAGGCGGGTATGGTCGCCTCAAGGGCGGAGGGGCTGAGGCCTGCCGCATGAAAGAGCGGGGCCAGATAGAGCCGGCGAATTTTCGCGGTCGTATCGACCGCGAGGGTCAGCTCGCCTGCCGCAGCCCTTTTGGCCGCCTCAAACTGCAAAAGCCAGAAGTTGTTCTCGGCAAGCCTGAGCAGCGCTTTGACGTCGAACTCTTCGGGCGTGGGCACCGCGGCGGACAGGGCGCTGTTCCACTCCCAGACAACCCGCTCGTCCTTACGCACGCCACGGAAGTTCGAGGCGCCGACAACCGCAAGGTCAATTCGGTGGGGCGCTTCCCCATAAAGACAGGACAGCTCCGCTGAGGACGCTGCCCGGCAGGCGAGCAGCGTCCCGGCCGACTGCGCAATGGAAAGCCGGTCGGCCGCGACGGCGGAGGCGCTTTTGTCGGTGCAGACAATCTGGAAAAGCGGCACGGTGCCGTCCCGCAGCAGCAGGCCGATCACGCCCTGCTGCGCCCTGCAGGCGGTGGAGAGCGATGAGATTAAAACCTCCACAATGACCACCTCCGCCGATATGATATCGCATGCCGCAAGCGCTTCCAGCGGACAAAATCACGGCCGCATACGCGCTCTCCCGAAGCGCGAAAATCGCAAGCACGGAAAAAACGAAAAAATAGCCGCTCTGCGGTTATTATACCACAAGCACCG
>DATMXT010000083.1:0-9050 GCA_035561375.1 Terriglobales bacterium
GTCAGGAGACCTGCAAGGGCTGCCGGACGCCGAGTTTCTCATGAACAGCTGGCTGCTCTCGGGGCT
Source organism: Terriglobales bacterium (assembly GCA_035561375.1). Classification (GTDB taxonomy): domain Bacteria; phylum Bacillota; class Clostridia; order Oscillospirales; family Feifaniaceae; genus DATMXT01. Next base: position 67 of record DATMXT010000083.1, read on the forward strand.
GTTGTCGGTGGCCTCGGTCACCACGACCATGGGGGCGTTCGGGGTCATGATTGACGACAAGGTCAAAAAAATCGACTATGATTTTTACGCTTCGCCGGCCAAAAAAAGCCGCCTGACGGCGGGCTATCTCGGCAGTGCGCTCGCCATCGGCGTCATCATGTCGTTTGTCACCTTCGCGGTGGTCGAGGCCTACATCCTGCTGCAGGGCGGCAGACTGCCGGGTGCCGCGGCCCTGTGTAAATCCGCCGGCCTCATCCTGCTTGCGACCATGGCCAACACCTCGCTTGTCTGCTTCATGACTTCGTTTTTCAAAAGTCAGCAGGCCTTTGGCACCGCAAGCACGATCATCGGCACCCTGATCGGCTTTCTGACCGGCATTTACATGCCCATCGGCAGCCTGCCTGCCTCGGTGCAGACCGTCATCAAGGCCTTTCCCATCTCCCACTCGGCCGTCCTGTTTCGGCAGGTGCTCATGGAGGAGCCTCTGTCGGTCACCTTCGCCGGGGCCGACGCCTATGTTGCGGGCTTTAAGGAGTTCATGGGGGTCACCTATTCGTTTGGCGGCGAGACGCTGCCGCCGTGGGCCAGCGTCGTCATCCTGCTTGTCACCGCCGCCGTCTTTTTCGGCCTGTCGGTCATAAACTTTTCCCGCAGTCAAAAGCACTGAGAAAGTCGCCTCCCGGCAACGCCGGGAGGCGACTTCTTATTTAGAGCTTTACTTCACTGCGGTACCAGTCGAGATAGGGTTTGCGGTAAATCTGCCCGGGGGTCTCTTGCATGTCGCTTTCAATCCGGGCTGTCAGACTGTCTACGGCGGCTTCAACCTGCGCGAGACAGGCGTCGGTAAAGTCGTTCAGGCACTTGACGGCGGCGCTTTTTTCGCCCTGCGCCACAAGCTCGCCGGCCTTTGCCTCAATGCTCTGCGCCTCTTTTCTGAATTTTGGCTCCAAGGCACTCTGGACATCCGCAATCCAGCCGTGATAGCGCTCGTAGTTTGATTCGATGTCGGTCGCCATGCGCTGGACTTTCCACCAGAAGGAGCCCACGCTGTACTTGTTGGTGCCGACCCCGAGCACAGCGGGGACATACCCCGTGTTGTAGAAGGGGACGGCAACTGAGCAGCAGGGCGGGCAGACCGAGCCCCAGTAGGTGAAGAGCAGCTCTTTGTCCTTTGTGTCGTGGTAATCGACGACCATGGTGGCCGCGGTCTGGCAGCGCCCCGGCTCGCCGCCGTGCATGCAGACGGCGGGCTGGCAGCAGGAGACGGGGCTCCACCGGTTTTCAACGAGCTCGCCCTCGTAGTGGCCGCGCAGAATCGCAAGTGTATTTTCGGCGTTCAAGGCACCCCGAAGGCCTGCGAGCTGCTTACCCGCCCAGGCGGCACGGGGAAAGCCGCTCATGGAGCGGGTGTTCAGCAGCATGAAGCTCTTTGAAAAATCAAAGGACTGACCGGAGGCGTGCAGTCCCTGCGAGACCGCAAACGCTTCGATGCCTTTTGAGTGGGCGTCGTAGTTTTCGCCGATGGTGTAAATGTTGGAGATGCCCTGCACCTCCGTAAGGCGGCGCCAGACCCAGTGCGAGTTCACGGTTTCAAGCAGATAAATCTCCTTTGGGTCCGAGAGGATAAAGGTGTTGTGATAGCAGTACTGGTCGCGGGTGACGCCGTACTTGCAGGAGCCGCCCTGCCCGTATTTTTCAAGCAGGACGATGATGACGTCAAGCGCCTCCCTGGCCGTGGCGCCCCGCTCGAGCCCAAGGCGCAGCAGGTCCATGCCGAGCAGCGCGTCGACGTCATTCGGCGGGACATTCGACCACTCGGCCTCGTTGCCGATGGCGACGCCGCACTCGTTGACGCCCATCTCAAAGCCCCACATCCACCAGGGCTGCGAGCCAATCATGGCATAGGTGTGGGGAACCTCGTCAATTTCAATGTATGTACATTTGACCTTTTCCCCCGGGGCGTGGTCTTTGGCTGGAAAATGGCGCAAAAGCTGGGCCTCGGTCACGTCCCGGTCGCTGTTTTTGGCCAGAATATTGCGCCCGGTCTCGGTGTGCGCGCCCGGAATGGCAAGCGTGTCGCAGGAAGGCATGTACTCCATAATGTTCTCCTTATCGTCTTTTGACTGTCTGTTTGCGCTCCCACTCAGTATATCTTCTGGCGGTTTGCCTGTCAACGCCGCCCCCGGCTTCTTGCCCGAGCGGCGATAAACTGATATAATTATTTAGCGACAAAGCTATTGTTGAACATGAGGAGTATGCCGGTTGAATCTGTTGGATTTTCTTGAAGCCTATAAAGAGACCATGGCGCCGATGCACATGCCGGGGCACAAGCGAAACAGCGCCCTTGCCCCCTATCTGGCGCGGCTTGCGGCCGACCTCGACATGACCGAGGTGGAGGGGCTTGACAATCTGCACGGCGCCGAAGGGATTCTGCGCGAGGGCATGGCGCGCACGGCTGCGCTCTGGGGCAGCAAAAGGGCCTTTTGGCTTGTCGGCGGGAGCACCTGCGGCGTCTTGGCCGGCGTCTATGCCGCCGTCCCTGCGGGCGGGAAGGTGCTGTGCGCGCGTAACTGCCACAGGGCCGTCTACAACGGCCTGCTGCTTCGGGGGGCCGACCCCGTCTTCTTTATGCCGGAGACCGAACGCGAGACCGGCGTTTACGGCCCCGTCAACCCCGTTGCAATCGAAGCTCTGCTGGATGAGCATCCCGACACAAAGCTCATCATTTTGACCAGCCCCACCTACGAGGGCATTGTCAGTGACGTCCCCGAAATCTGCCGCGTTGCCCACGGGCGGGGCATCCCGGTCCTCGTCGACGAGGCGCACGGCGCCCACCTGGGATTTGGGCACGGCTTTCCGGACGGCGCCGTGCACGCTGGCGCCGACATCGCGGTGCAAAGCCTGCATAAAACGCTGCCGAGCCTCACCCAGACGGCGGTGCTGCATCTGAACGGCAGCCTCGTCGACGAGGGGCTTGTGGCCGACGCCCTCGCAATTTTCGAGACCAGCAGCCCGTCCTACCTGCTCATGTCCTCCATCAGCGGCTGTACCGAGCTGCTGTATGAGCGGGGAGACGAGCTCTTTGACGCCTGGCAGGGGCGGCTGACGGCGTTTTACGAAAAGACCGCGGAGCTAAAGCGCCTGTCCGTCATGCGGCCCAAGTGGGCGCACGACCCGTCGAAACTCATCGTCCTCACGGGGCGCGCCGGCATGACAGGCTCGTGGCTCGCCGCAAGACTGAGGGAGGAGTACCGCATAGAAACTGAAATGGCGGCGGGCAGCTACCTCGTCGCCATGACCGGAATGGGCGATACGGGTGAAATGATGGAAGCCTTTGCCCGCGCGCTGCTCGATATCGACCGCAAGGCGGCGGGCGGCAGTCTCGCCCCGTTTCCGGCGCCGGTGCTGCCAAAGAGGGCCATATCTCTTGCCGAAGCCCGCCGCGGCCCCTCGGCCGCTGTCTTGCTCGCTGAAGCCGTGGGGCGGGTCTGCGCCGAAACCGTATGGGCCTACCCGCCCGGCATCCCGCTCACCCTGCCGGGGGAGGTTATTTCAAACGAGATGGTCGAACTGTTTGTCCGCTACGGCAAAGCCGGCGTCCATTTGAAGAGCACGAGCGGCCTTGCGCCTATGTACATCGCCGTTCTCACCGAAATGACTTGATATCAGCCGCCGTTTATGATATAAGTAATTGTTCAATCTCATCACATCTTTTTGGAGGACTTTCGATATGAAACACATTGTCACCCTGAACACCCGCAACATGACAGACGGCGAGGGCGGCTGCGGCGAGTGCCAGACCTCCTGCCAGTCGGCCTGCAAGACCTCCTGCGGCGTCATCAACCAGCGCTGCGAAAATAACTGACATAAAGCCATACGCATAAATTCTATGGGCGGATGAGCACTCCGCCCATTTCATTGCCGGAGAACAACATGATTCATCAGTATCAGCTAAACGGTTACAACATCGTGCTCGACACCTACAGCGGCAGCGTGCACGCGGTGGACGAGGTCGCCTACGACATCATCGGGATGTACGAGGGGTCGGGCCGGGACGAGATTGTGGCCGCCATCAGGGAGAAATATCCGCATGTCACCCCGGAGGAAGTCCTGTCCTGCCTGCGGGAAATCGAGGCGCTCAAAGAAAACAGGCAGCTTTTCACGGAGGACTTTTACGAAGACCTCGTGGCCGCGGCGGGACAAAAGAGCCACGAGATCAAGGCCCTTTGCCTCAATGTGGCCCACACCTGCAACTTAAACTGCGACTACTGCTTTGCGAGCCAGGGCAAATACAAGGGCGAGCGGGCGCTGATGTCCTTTGAAGTGGGCAGGCAGGCGCTCGACTTTCTCATTGCAAATTCCGGAAATCGCACAAACCTCGAAGTCGACTTTTTCGGCGGCGAGCCCCTCATGAACTGGGAGGTTGTCAAACAGCTTGTCGCCTACGGCCGTGGCAGGGAAGAAGAAAGCCGCAAAAAGTTCCGTTTTACGCTCACGACCAACGGCATGCTGGTCGACGACGAGGTCATCGACTTTTGCAACCGCGAGATGCACAACGTCGTCATGAGCCTCGACGGGCGGCAGAGTGTCAACGACCGCTTTCGCAAGAACATCGCGGGCGTCGGCAGCTACCAGACCATTGTGCCGAAGTTCCAGAAGTTCGCAAAGGCGCGCGGAGACCGCGGCTATTATGTGCGCGGGACCTATACCCGCCACAACACCGACTTCACAAACGACCTGCTCCACATGGCCGACCTCGGCTTCACCGAGCTCAGCATGGAGCCGGTGGTCTGTGCGCCCACTGACCCCTGCGCCCTGACCGAGACCGACCTTCCGGTCCTCTTTGAGCAGTATGAAATACTGGCGGGCGAAATGCTGAGGCGGGAAAAAGAGGGGCGGCTCTTCACTTTCTACCACTACATGATCGACCTCGCCCACGGCCCCTGCATTCACAAGCGGCTGGCAGGCTGCGGTTCGGGCACCGAGTACCTCGCAGTCACGCCGTGGGGGGAGCTCTTCCCCTGCCACCAGTTTGTCGACAACCCCGCCTACAACATGGGAAATGTCTGGGACGGTGTCACAAACCCTGCGCTGCAGGGCAAATTCGCCGGCTGCAACGTGGCCTCCCGGCCGCTGTGCAAGGACTGCTGGGCCAAGCTCTACTGCTCGGGCGGGTGCGCGGCAAACGCGTTTCACGCCACCGGCGACATTTCGGGCGTCTACGAGTACGGCTGCAAGCTGTTTTGCAAGCGCATGGAGTGCGCCATCATGATGCAGGTCGCAAAAAGCATGGAATAATTCCCCCTTGGGTAAAAAAACAGGCGCACGGCCCTTTTGGGCGGTGCGCCTGATGTTTTATGAGGCGACATTGCAATTTTGCAGGTTCTGGGTGTTTTGCAGCAGCCTGCGGCAAAGACGGTCAATGGCCCCGGCGTGCTGCCGGACAGCCTGCTGCGCAATGGCTTCAAGGTGCCGCATATTCTCGGGGCTCGCGTCGTCCATGGCGGCGGCGTCCTTGTCCAGCAACACCTGAAAGCGCGCATAGTTTTTCGCGCCGACAAGGGCGCGCATCTGGTAGTTGACCGAGGCGCTCGAGGCGTTGAGCATGACGGTACTGATAGGCTTTGCCCAGTCGGCCTTGCCCCAGCCGCACACGACCCCGCAGGGCAGGTGGTGCATCTCCTGCCCGGTCCCCAGCGACACGACGAGAAACTCGGTCTCGTCCGGGAACATGTTGCGGGCCTGCGCCAAAGCGCAGAGCGCCGGATTTCCGGCAAACACGGCGCCGTCAATCATGCAGTGGCCGGCCATCGCCAGCGGCGGAAAATAGGTCGGCGCCGCCGTCGTGGCGCGGACAACCTCAGTTAAGAGCGGGTCGTTTGCGGGTGACCGGTTTTGCCGCGCGAAAGAGGTCTTGAAAAACCAGGGGGTGCTGCTCTCCATGTCGTAGGCCGGAATGAGGACTTCGGTCAGCGTCGTGTGCAGCCGCGCGTCGCCGAGATAGCGCTCCAGCACCCGCTCGAGCGCGCGTGGCGAATAAATCGGCCGAATCAGCCCGCCCAGTGTCATAACTGTGCGGCATAAGCTCTTGCGGAAAATGGCCCCGCCGTCTTCAAAATAGGCGGCAAGCATTTGCGCGGCCGTATATTTCGGCCGGCCGCCCCCGTCCGGCAGCGTCAGCCCCGTGGCCAGGAGCCCGCCCGTCGAAGTGCCGGCAATGAGGTCAAAGAGCTCGCAAGTCGGTTTTCCGGCGCGCTTTTCAAACTCCACCAAGAATGTCGCCGGAATAATTCCGCGGATGCCGCCGCCGTCGACGGAAAGAATCGCTTTCATACAATGCCGCCCTTCATCCAAGACTTCTACAGTCTATGGGGCGGGCAGGGCATTGGTGAACTTCAAAGCCTGTGAGGGCATCCGTGCGCTTATTTTATGAGATTTTCAAAGCCGCTTGAGGCCGTCATGCTGCCGTCTTTCATCACCCACAGGGCCTCGGTGTCCGGGAGGGATTCAATGTAGGCGAGCCCCTCGTCAAGCGGCATGTTGAAGACCGCGGTCGACAGCGCGTCGGCCAGCCCCGAATCCGGGCAGACGATGGTCACTTGCGCAAAGTAGGCGGAGGGCATCAGGGTGGTGGGGTCGATGATGTGGTGGTACTGCACGCCGTCCACCGTGTAATACCGCTCGTAAATTCCGCTCGACACAACCGAGCGCCCTGTGACCGGAATCGACAGCAGCTCTTTTTCAGCGCTGCTTTTATCGGGGTTTTGGATTCCGATTTCCCAGGGGATTTCTTGATTCGTTTTGTCCCCAAGCTTGCCGCCAATCGCCCGCACGTTTCCGCCGACGCTCAGTAGCAGGTGCTGTACGCCCTCGTTTTCGAAATACTTTGCCACCTGCTCCACGGCATACCCTTTTGCGACGGCCCCGACGTCGAGCCGCATGGAGGGGTCGCTCAAATAGACGGTTGAGGCCGCTTCATCGATAATCACGTCCTCAATGTCGGTGTGCGCCAGGGCCTCCTCGAGCTGCTCCATCGGCGGGAGGGCGGCGGCGCCGGGGTCCTCAAGGCCCGCTTCCCGGTAATCGTGCCAGAGCGCGAGCACCGGCCCAAACGCGACATTGACGGCTCCGCCCGTCGCTTCATACTGCTCTTTTGAAAACCGCAGCAAGTCGATGATGCGGCCATCCACCGCGACCGGCGCAATTCCGGCGTTGTCGTTGACGGTCTTGAGGTTGTTGACGCCCTCATAGTCGTTGTAAATGTCATACAGCTGATGATACTCTTCGAGCTTTTGCTGAATTTGTCCCGCAAGCTGGGAGAACGCATCTTTGCCGTCCGCGTAGCCGACAACGGCCGTCACTGTGTCAAAGAGCGAGAGAAAATGCGCCTGATACGTCTTCTGTTCGGTTTTTTCGCACCCGGCGAGCAGCATAAGGAGGCAGAGGCTCAGCGCAATGGTCTTTTTCATAAACGTTCACCTGTGAAAGGAATATTCGATGTGCGATACAAACGGTGAAAACGGAGAGGCAAGTCGACTTGCCTCTCCGTTTGTCAGTTTAAATCAGCCGGTTCTTACGCAAGGGCCTTTGCCAGAGCGGCCTTAAAGTCGTCAATCCCAATCGTGACGGAGGCTGTCAGGTCGGAGCCGGTCGCGTGGCCTTCCTCGTCAATGGCAATGCCCTCGACTTCGGCGGCGGTCTTGCCGGTGACATACAGCGCAAATGCGGCAGCCTGCTCATTCCACTCCTTGCCGATGCCGGAAGCGCCCTTCATGCCGTATTCCTCGCCCAGCTCATTCTTGGTCTTGAGCACGGCGGCGGCAAGGTCGGTCGTAAGCTTGCCCGTCGCATCGAAGTTGACGTTGCTCTGGGAAGCGTCAATCGCGCAGCTCGTGATTTTGCCGTCCGCGTCGGTCGTGACCGCAATATAGGTGGAGTAGGCCTGCGCCAGACCGTCTTTTTCGCCGGCGTTTGCCGACTTGCCCATGTTGGTCTCCACGGCGAGGCTCAGCTTGTCGGTGGCGGCGGCGCCGAGGTCCTGCGCGTTTGCAACGGCTTTGACAACCGCTTCAATATAGTCGTCAATGCCAATCGTGACGGAGGCGGTCAGGTCGGCCCCGGTCGCATGTCCCTCTTCGTCAATGGCTATATTCTTCACTTCATCCGCGGTTTTACCCACGACATAGTCCGCAAATGCGGCAGCCTGCTCGTTCCACTCTTTGCCGATGCCGGAAGCGCCCTTCATGCCGTACTCCTCGCCAAGCTCATTCTTGGTTTTGAAGACCGTGTCGGCCGGGGTGACAAGCTCGCCCGCGGCGTTAAAGTTGATTTTGGTCTGGGCCGCGTCAATGGCGCAGTCGACGATTTTTCCGTCTTCGTCGACGGTGACCGCAACGATTGCGGAGTCAACCTGGGCAAGCCCGTCTTTTTCGCCGGCGTCTTTCGACTTGGCGATGGAGCTGATGACGGCAAGTCCCGTGCTCACGGTTGCGACTTCTTCGACCGGCGGAGTCTCTTCCGGGGTCGTCCCTGCCGGCTCGGTTTTCGGGCTGCATCCCGCCAGCATGGAGATGGCGAGGACGGATGCCAATAAGACAGATAAGTACTTTTTCACTGGTGTGCCTCCGATTTTTTTAAGGATTAGATTTATTTAGCGCAGTTCTTCCGATATCGGAGATATGACCTTGTAAAAGGTGCAAATCCCGTGCGAATACCCAGAGACCCATAAAGAATGGCGGGGCCGGGCGTCTGAGCGGCAGCTGCAAATTGCCCAATATTTAAAGGACTGCGCGTAAATACGAATTGACAACCGGGCGACGTTGAGTTAAACAAGACAGAATAAGATAGAATTATGTACAAAGATATGACCCCGTCATAAAACATGTCCCAAAACGCCCGGGTTTTCAGCGCTTCTCCCGCGGGGGTTGCCCGCGATATCTGCCCGGTTTGGACCGGACTAAAACGGTCAGCATCCCATATTATAG
>DATMXT010000084.1:0-6267 GCA_035561375.1 Terriglobales bacterium
AGACAGGGCTGCCGCTTCTTTATGAACTTGGCGCAAAAAATTCGCCGGTTACGCCGGTGAAAATAAAAAGCGCCGGATACCCGGATACAAGATAACCTTATAAGATAACCTTACAGGCCGCTGACAGTAGCCTGTAAAATGTTTTCCGCTTACGGTAAAGGCGGCGCGACACATACGACCGGGAGATGCCTAAGGCCGCGGCGACTTCGCGCTGGGTCTGCTCGGGCCGGCCTCCGAGGCCGTACCGCCGCAGGACAATTTCCCGCTCCCGGGGCTCCAGCACGCTTGACAGCAGGAGGCCCATCCGCTCAATGGAGATTTTTTTGTCGACCTCATCGATGATGGAGTCCTCCGAGCAGAGCACGTCGTAGAGCGAGAGCGTGTTGCCGTCTTTGTCCGAGTCGAGCGCTTCCGACAGCGAGATGTCGGAGGCGCTTTTTTTGAGCTGGCGGAAGTACATCAGAATTTCGTTTTCCACGCACCGGGCGGCATAGGTTGCAAGGCGAATGCCCTTGCGGGCGTCAAAGGAGTCGATGGCCTTGATGAGGCCGATGGTCCCGATGGAGATGAGGTCGTCCTGGTCGCCGTTCGTGTAGTATTTCTTGACGATGTGGGCGACAAGCCGCAGGTTGTGCTCAATGAGCGTGCAGCGGGCGGCGCGGTCTCCCTCGGCGACGAGGGCGAGCAGCCGCGCCTCCTCCTCCGGAGGCAGCGGCCGCGGGAACGAGGTCGGAGTGGTGAGGAACAGCAGCAAAAACATGCAGTTGACGAGGATTGCCGCGCCGGTCACAAACATGGTAACACCCCCATATGGAAATTATATTCGGGCGGCGACAAAATCGTGACGGGAGCGGCCTGTACAACTGCGCAAGGTTTACAGTTCCGAAAAAGTTGCATATATGCATTAATACCAAAAAAATATTCGATTGGTTGTAAATTTTGCTGATTTGTGCACTATTGCATTCAATGCGGCAATCGAATATAATACAGAACAATAACCGATAAATGCGAGGATGGGGAAAAGTAGTTTCACGGGAAAGCTTCAGAGAGCAGTCGGGTGGTGCGAGACTGTGCGGAACCTGAAACGAACATCGCCCCGGAGCAGCGGGCCGAAGGGAAGTATCCTGTGTAAGCCGCGTCGTGTGCGCACGTTACAGCGTCCGGCATTGCGCCGCCCGTTGCAGGGGAGGCAAGATGCAAAGAGGGGCCGGAAAACGGCAAGAAGAGTGGTACCGCAGGGATTTACGTCCTTGTCTCTTTGGATATAAGAGACGAGGGCGTTTTTTTCATCCCCTGCGGGCATTTTTTTAAGGAGAGGCAGATATGAAACTCACCGGTTCACAGATTGTCATGGAGACACTATTGGAGCATGGGGTCGACACTGTGTTCGGCTACCCGGGCGGCTGCGCGCTCAATGTTTACGACGAGCTGTACCGTTACAGCGACCGGATTAAACATGTGCTGGCGGCCCACGAGCAGGGGGCGTCCTTTGCGGCCGACGGCTATGCCAGGGCGACCGGAAAGGTCGGCGTCGTCATTGCGACGTCGGGCCCCGGAGCGACAAACCTCGTCACGGGCATTGCCAATTCCTTCATGGACTCCATCCCGATGGTGGCCGTCACCGTCAACGTCCCCAACAGCCTCATCGGCAGGGACAGCTTTCAGGAGATTTACATCACCGGCATCACAATGCCCATCACAAAGCACAACTACTTTGTGCGCAAAATCGAAGACCTTGCGCCCACCATGCGCAGCGCCTTTCGCATCGCCTGCTCCGGCCGGCCGGGGCCGGTGCTGGTCGACATCGCCAAAGACGTCACGATTGCGATGGGCGAGTACGAGCGAAAAGAGCCGGAGGCCCTCACCCCCTGCGACAAGGCCGACCCGAAGGAGGTCGCCGCCATCGCCGAGCTGATAAACGAGGCGCGTCGCCCCGTCATCCTCTTTGGCGGCGGTATCATCGCTTCGGGCGCCTCGGATAAGCTGCGGGCGCTGCTCGACAAGACGAAAATTCCGACCAGCCACTCGGTCATGGGCACGGGCGTGCTGAGCTACGGGGACCCCCTCAACATGGGCATGATCGGCATGCACGGCAGCGTCACAAGCGGCCTTGCGATGAAGCAGGCGGACCTCTTAGTGGCCTTGGGCACGCGGTTTTCCGACCGGGTGGCCACCAACATCAGCAAGTTCACCGACGCCAAGGTCGTCCAGGTCGACATCGACGCGGCTGAGATCAATAAGAACGTCCACATTGACATCGGCGTCGTCGCAAACGTCGCCGACGTCATCGACATGCTGCTGCCGCTGCTTGAAAAGAAGGACCGCGGCGAGTGGCTCGCGCAGATTGCCGCCTGGCGGCGGGAGCACGACAACTGCCTTGAATATCCGGAAGACCGGCTGCGCCCCTGGCATGTCATGAAGCTCATCTCCGACAACATGTCGGAGGACACGATGCTCGCGACCGACGTCGGTCAGCACCAGATGTGGGCGGCGCAGTACTGCTCCAAGGTCTCGCCCCGCTCCTTCCTCACCTCGGGCGGACTCGGGGCCATGGGCTATGGGCTGGGGGCCTCCATCGGCGCGTCGTTTGGCCGGCCGGGCACCCCCATCGTGCTGATCACGGGGGACGGCTGCTTCCACATGAACTGCAACGAGATGGCGACCGCCGTCGCGAGCAACGTCCCCCTCACGGTCGTGCTGCTCAACAACGGCACCCTCGGCATGGTGCGCCAGTGGCAGACCCTCTTCTACGGCCAGCGCTACTCCGCGACCGACACCGACGTGCGCCGCACAAATTTCCCGGCACTGGCGCAGGCCTTTGGCGCAAAGGGCTTTCGCTGCGAGACGCCGGCCCAGTTTGAGGCGGCTTTCAAGGAGGCCTTTGCGGCAAAAGCCCCATGCCTCATTGAGTGCGTCATCGACAAGGACGAGAAGGTGCTGCCCTTCATTCCGGCCGGCCGCTCGTTTGACGACATCATTTTGGCCGAGAACATCGGCAACTGAAAGTAAGGAGGAAACGACTGTGGAGAAGTACATGCTGGCCCTGCTGGTTCAAAACAAGTCCGGCGTCCTCGCCCGCGTCTCGAGCCTCTTCGGACGGCGGGGGTACAACATCGACTCGCTGACCGTGTCGACGACCGAAAATCCGGAAATCTCCCACATCACCATCGTCGTCCAGGGCGACGAGGACATCCTGCAGCAGATCATGAAACAGGCCGCAAAGCTCGAGGAGTGCATGCACGTCTGCGAGTACGGCAAGGACACCGCCATTGTGCGGGAGCTGCTCTTAGTCAAAATGAGCCTTGTCGGCGACGACCTCTCGATGCTGCGGCAGATCGCCGAGATTTACGAGGCCAAAATCATCGACCTCACGGCCGCCACCATGACCATGGAGCTGACCGGCACCCCCCTTAAAATCGACAGCTTTTTAGAGATCATGAAGACCCACAAAATCATTGAGCTCTGCCGCACCGGCGCAACCGCCATGGAGCGGGGGCTGCTCACGACAAGAGAGGGCGGGCGCACCGGAAACGGCGCGCGGTAAATCAGTGTAATCCGAAGCTAAACCCAAGTCAACATACATTCAAATACATTAAACAAATCTAAAGGAGTGTTCATCATGGCAAAGCTTTACTACAAATCCGACTGTAATCTCGACCTGCTCTCCGGCAAAACCGTGGCCGTCATCGGCTACGGCAGCCAGGGACACGCCCACGCCCTAAACCTGCACGAGAGCGGCGTAAAGGTCGTAGTAGGCCTCCGCCCCGGCTCCCCCTCGCGGGAAAAGGCCACGGAGGCGGGACTTGTTGTGATGGACGTCGCCGAGGCCGCAAAGACCGGCGACATCGTCATGATGCTGGTCCCCGACGAGCAGGCTGCGGACATCTATAAAAAGTCGATTGAGCCGGCCCTCACTGAGGGCAAGATGCTCATGTTCGCCCACGGCTTCAACATCCACTTCAAGCAGATCACGCCCCCCAAGGACGTCGACGTCACCATGATCGCCCCCAAGGGCCCCGGGCACACGGTGCGCAGCCAGTATGTCGAGGGCAAGGGCGTGCCCTGCCTCATCGCGGTGCATCAAAATGTCACGGGCCGCGCCAAGGACCTCGCGATGGCCTATGCCGCCGGCATCGGCGCAGGTAGAGCCGGAATTCTCGACACCACCTTCAAGGAGGAGACCGAGACCGACCTCTTCGGCGAGCAGTGCGTGCTCTGCGGCGGCGTCACCGCTTTGATGAAGGCGGGCTTTGACACGCTGGTCGAGGCGGGCTATCAGCCCGAGAGTGCCTATTTCGAGTGCATTCACGAGATGAAGCTCATCGTCGACCTCATCAACGAGGGCGGCATGGCCCGCATGCGGTACTCCATCTCCGACACGGCCGAGTTTGGCGACTACTGCACCGGCAAGCGCCTCATCACCGACGAGACCCGCAAGGAGATGAAGAAGGTTTTGAGCGAAATTCAGGACGGCTCTTTCGCCTCCATGTGGATTGCCGAAAACAAGGCCGGAGGGCGCGCCAAGTTCCTCGCCACCCGCGCCAGGGAGGCCGAGCATCCGCTTGAGAAGGTCGGCGCGCAGCTGCGCGCCATGATGAGCTGGCTCAAGAAGTAAGGAGGACGAGATGTCACTTCGAAGCCATCAGGCGACAAAGGGCCCCGAGCGGGCCCCCAACCGCTCACTTTTTTACGCGGCCGGCTTCACTGAGGAGGAGCTTTCGAGGCCCCTCATCGGCGTCGTCTCGGCCCACAGCGACATCGTGCCGGGACACGTCAACCTCGACAAGGTGGCGGCGGCCGTCAAGCAGGGCGTCGCCATGGCCGGCGGCACTCCGGTGCTCATTCCGGCCATCGGCATCTGCGACGGCATTGCGATGGGCCACGCCGGCATGAAATATTCGCTGGCCTCCCGCGAGCTCATCGCCGACTCCATTGAGTCGATGGCCATGGCCCACTGCTTTGACGGGCTGGTGCTGGTGCCCAACTGCGACAAAATCGTGCCCGGCATGATCATGGCGGCCCTGCGGCTCAACATCCCGTCGGTCGTCGTCAGCGGCGGCCCCATGCTGGCCGGCAGCTACCGCGGCGAGGAGGTCAGCCTCTCCAAGCTCTTTGAGGCGGTCGGGGCCCGCATGGCGGGGCTCATTGACGACGCCGGCCTCTCCGAGGTCGAGCACTCGGCCTGCCCCGGGTGCGGCTCCTGCGCCGGCATGTACACGGCAAACTCCATGAACTGCCTGTCCGAGGCCATCGGCCTCGCGCTGCCCGGCAACGGCACGGTTCCGGCCGTCTCGGCCGCCCGCATCCAGCTGGCCAAGCACGCCGGCATGGCCGTCATGGAGCTCTTGGAGCGCGACATTAAGCCAAGGGATATTATCACGCCCGCCTCGGTGCGCAACGCCCTCGCCGTCGACATGGCCTTGGGGTGCAGCACCAACACGGTGCTCCACCTGCTCGCCATCGCCAAAGAGGCGGGAGTCGAAGTCGACCTGCCCCTCATCAACGAAATTTCGGGCAAGGTGCCAAACCTCTGTCATCTGGCGCCGGCCGGAAACCACCACGTGCAGGACCTCAACGCGGCGGGGGGGCTCAGAGCCGTCATGGCGGAGCTCGCAAAGGGCGGCCACTTAGACCTCAGTTGCATGACGGCGACGGGCAAGCCGGTCGGGGAAAATCTCAAGGACTTTGAGGGGGCCGACGGCGCCGTCATCCGCAAGCTTGAAACCCCCTACAGCGCCACCGGCGGCATTGCGATTTTGTGGGGCAATCTCGCCACGGACGGCTGTGTCGTCAAGCGCTCGGCAGTCGCGCCCGAAATGCTCCGCCACACAGGGCCCGCCCGCGTCTTTGACGGGGAGGAGGCCGCAATCGACGCCATTTACAAGGGCAAAATAAAACCGGGCGACGTCGTCGTCATCCGGTACGAGGGGCCCCGCGGCGGCCCCGGCATGCGGGAGATGCTCAACCCCACCTCGGCTCTGGCCGGCATGGGGCTTGACAAGGCGGTCGCCCTCATCACCGACGGGCGGTTTTCCGGCGCCTCCCGCGGCGCCTCCATCGGCCACGTCTCGCCCGAGGCGGCGGCAGGCGGCCTCATCGCCCTTGTCGAAGAGGGCGACGAGGTCAAAATCGACATTCCGGCCTCCTCGCTGAACCTGCTTGTGCCGGAAGCCGAGCTGGAAAAACGCCGGGCAAAATGGCAGGCGCCGCCTCCCTCGGTCACGAGCGGATGGCTCGCCCGCTACGCCCGCATGGTTGGCTCTGCAA
>DATMXT010000085.1:0-6268 GCA_035561375.1 Terriglobales bacterium
TTCATGGCCGCAATGGAGCCCATGCCGCGGTAGACTTTAAACCGGCGGCCCTGATAAATTTCCTCGCTGCCCGGCGACTCGTCGCACCCGGCGAAGAGCGAGCCCGCCATGACGGCGTTTGCTCCGGCCGCCAGCGCCTTGACGATGTCGCCCGAATACTGAAGTCCGCCGTCCCCCACGACCGGAATGCCGTACTGCGAGGCGACTGAGGCCGCGTTGTAAATGGCCGAAATCTGGGGCACGCCGATGCCGGAGATGACGCGGGTCGTGCAGATGGAGCCCGGCCCGATGCCGACCTTGATGGCGTCGGCCCCGGCGTCAATGAGGGCCCTTGCCCCGTCGGCCGTCGCCACGTTGCCGGCCATGAGCTGGGTCGCCGGAAACTTCTCTTTAATTTTGCGCACGCAGTTTAAAATATTCTCGGAGTGGCCGTGGGCCGAGTCGAGCACCAGGAGGTCGACGCTCTTCTCGACGAGCGCCGCCGCCCGCTCAAGCACATTGCTTGTGACGCCGAGCGCCGCCGCGCACATGAGCCTGCCGCCCGCGTCCTTTGCGGAATTGGGGTATACAATCGACTTTTCAATGTCCTTGATGGTGATGAGCCCCTTGAGGTAGCCCCCCTCGTCCACGATGGGCAGCTTCTCAATTTTGTGCTTCTTGAGAATCTGCTGGGCGCCCTTGAGCGTGGTGCCGACCGGCGCCGTCACGAGGTTGTCCTTGGTCATGACGTCGCTGATTTTGACGTCGTAGCTCTCGAGGAAGCGCATATCCCGGTTGGTCAGGATGCCGACGAGCCGGCCGTCCTCGCAGATGGGCACGCCGGAGATGCGGTATTTGCTCATGAGCTCCTCCGCCTCGTAGACGTAGTGCTCCGGGGAGAGGAAAAACGGGTTGACAATGACGCCGTTCTCACTGCGCTTGACCTTGTCCACCTCGTCGGCCTGCCGCTCAATGGTCATGTTCTTGTGGATGACCCCGATTCCGCCCTCTCTGGCCATGGCGATGGCCATGCGGGCCTCGGTGACGGTGTCCATCGCGGCCGACAGGACCGGAATGTTGAGCCGGATGGTCTTGGTCAGCTGGGTCGAAAGGTCGATCTCGGTCGGCAGCAGGTCCGACTTGCGCGGTATGAGCAAGACGTCGTCGAAGGTCAGCCCCTCGTAGAGGAACTTCTCCTCAGGCTTCGTGTTGAGCATGCTCTGTATCCTCCCATATGTTAATTACTGATATTTCGGGTATTATAGCACTAAAGCGATTTGGATTTCAACTGTGAGGATTCATGAAAAAGAATAAATTTCTCCCCGGATTTCTGGCCGGTGCCGTCAACGGGCTCATCGGCGGGGGCGGGGGGCTGCTCCTTGTGCCCCTTTTAAAGCGGATGGGCGGACTCCCCGCAAAGCGGGCCCACGCGACGGCAGTGGCCACAATGGCCTGCCTCTCGGCCGTCAGCCTCGTCATTTATCTCTGGAGCGGGGCGGTCGACATGTCGATTGCCTTGCCGCTTTGCATTGGCGGCGCGGCGGGCGGGGCCTGCGGGGCCCTCTGGCTGCGCCGGGTTCCCGTGAAAATGCTTCGGACAGGTTTTGCCCTCTTTATGATCTGGTCCGCATGGAGGCTTTGGTTTGGCTAATCCCTATATTCTGGCCGGCGTCGGCTTTGCCGTCGGAATTCTCAGCGGTATGGGGGTGGGCGGCGGTTCGCTGCTCATCGTTTTGCTGACGCTCTTAGGCGACGTGCCCCAGCGGACGGCGCAGGGCATCAATTTGCTCTATTTTCTGCCGACGGCCGCCGTCGCCATCTTCATCCACCTGCGCCGCGGCAACATCGACAAAGAGGCGGCGTTGAAAAGCGGTATGGGCGGCGTCGTGACGGCTGTGATTTTCGGCATTCTCGCCCAGAAGCTCGAGGGCGAGACGCTGCGCAAAATTTTCGCCCTCATCATTTTTGCGGCCGGCGTCTTGGAGCTCTTCACCGCAAAGAGTCGAGATAATCCTGAAGAATGACGGTGGCCGCGACCGCGTCGATGACGGCCTTGCGCTTTTTCCCTCTCGTGTTCGTATCGTTTAACATGCGGGTGGCCGACACCGTCGTCCCCCGCTCGTCGCGCAGGATGACCTCGCCCGAAAATCGCACCTCGAGCGCCGCTTTGAAGCGCAGCGTCTTTTCGGCTCTCGGGCCCAGCGTGTTGTTCATATTCTTTGGAAACCCCAGCACAATGACGTCGGCCCCGACTTCGCGCGCCTTTGCCGCAACCGCGTCCGCCACCTTGTCCATATTGTAGCCCTCAATGACGCCGGCTGAGCTCGCAAGGCTTAGCAGCGCGTCGGAGACCGCAAGGCCGGTGCGCACGTCCCCATAGTCTACGCCGAGCACTTTGATCATACTTCCCCCCTGAGCAGCTCAAAAGCCGCCTCACTGTTCATGGCCGCCGCCTTTGCAAGCCGGGCGGCCATTTCTTTTGTCTTCTCGCCGTCATCTTGCAGCATCTCCCGGACAAATCCCGTGAGGCGCGACCCCACAAATCCCGAGCAGCGGACAAACCGGTCGCTTCCGGTCATGGAGAAAAAGGCCTCCACCTTGGGGTCGTAGACGATGCCGCAGGAGGGTACGCCCGCGGCGGCCGCAAAGATGAGGGCGTGCAGCCGCATGCCCACGACCGCCTTGGCCGAGGTGACGGCCGACAGCACGTCGGCCTCCTCCCCCTGTAAGACGGTGCTCCCGTGTTCCATGAGGTCGGCGACGGCCTGACAGGCGGGCGTGTCCTCCGCCTGTTGCAGCGGTACAAAGACGACCGGCAGGTCAAATTCGCCGGCCGCCCGGTCTAAAGCCGACGCCACCTTGCTGTCGAACTCCGGGTCCCGCTCTTTCCAGGCCCGCAGCGACACCGCAAGGTAATCCCCTGCCGGCAGCAGCGGGCTTTTGGAGAGCGGCGCGTCAAAGGCCGTGAAGACCTCGTCGGCCGTCAGCTTCACCCGGTCCTCCGGCACGCCAAGCTCCTTAAGCAGCCGGGCGGAGTCGGGGTCCCGCAGTGTGATGAGGTCGACTCCGGTCAAAACTTTTTTCGACATTCTTCGGCCAACTGAGCTTCGGAGCGGCCCGATTCCGTTGCCGTAGAGCATGGTTTTGAGCCCCAGCCCCTTTGCGAGCCGGAGCAGCGTGAGGTAATAGATGAGCGACTTGACGCTCGTGACGTCCTGCAGCAGATTTCCGCCGCCGAACACCAGCATTTTTGAGCGCCGCATGGCCGACAAAACCTCCGGCAGTGAAAACCTGCGGGCCAGCGCCACGTCCTGCACGCAGGAGATGGCGGCCCGGTCCCGGTTCAGGACGCAAATGCGCACCTCCCCGTCCTTGCGGGTCAGGTTGCGCACGATGGTCGAAAGCAGCATTTCGTCTCCGGCGTTGCCGTATCCGTAGTAGCCGCAGAGCAGAAAGTCGTAGGTCGCGCCCTTTTTTTCAAGCTGCGCGGCGCGGTAGCACCGCAGGGCGTCCTGCGTCATGCGCTCAATTGAATAGTCCTTTTGCACCACGGTCCGCCCCCATTTCCCGAGGCCGGCGCAGAGCTCCCTGTCGGGGAGCAGCGCCGCGACGTCCCTCGCCAAATCGCCGGGACTGCCAAATCCCGCGCCGCGGCAGGTGAGGTTGGTCGCCTTTGCCCCTTCGTATGTATCGGGGCCGAGAATGCCCATGTACCCGGCGTTGCCGGCCAGCACGACCGGCTTTTCGCAGGCCATGGCCTCCAAAGCGGCCCTGGAGACGCCGATAAAGACGTCCGCCATCCGGCAAAAGCGCACGATGTCCCGCCTTGGCCCCACAAAGAGGGCATCGGGGTATTTCCTTCGCAGCTCCTCGAGGTTTGTGCCGCCGCCGACCACGACGACCCTGACCCCGGTCACTTCGTCGAGCAGCCGGCGCACGCCCCCCGACGAGTCGGCGTCAAGCCGGGAGACCGTGACGACGACGGGCTCCCCCTCCCCGATGCCGAGCTCCCGGCGCAAGTCCCCGCCGTCGCCGGGGCAAAAGACGTCGGCGTCGATGCCGTTGACCGTGACAAAGACGTCCCTGCCGGCGATGTGATAGTTGTCTGTCAGATAGTCCCGGATGTCCTCGCTGACCGCGAGCTGTTTTGCGCCCCACCGGGTCAAAAGCCGCAGGGAGGCCGACACTTTATAGCTGCCGTGCACGGTTGTGACAAGCGGCACGCCGGCGCGCCGGCATAATGACGAGAGCAAAAAACCCGGAATGCGGGCGTGGGCGTGGACGATGTCGGGCTTGAACTCGCGCATTGCCCGGGCAAGGATGCGGTAGGCCCTCGACATGCTTGAGAGGTTGCGAGAGGCGAGCGGCGCCGTCAGATGACAAACACCGCTCGCCTCGAGTTCCGGCACAAGGGCGCCGCCCGCGGAGCAGAGCAGAATCTCATGACCCGCCCTGCGAAGATGGCGGCAGAGCTCCACGATGTGCGTCTCCGCACCGCCGAGCTCAAGTCCCATGGTCGCCATTAAAATTCTGCTCATGCGTCTCTCTTTTTCAGCTCCTCGAGAATCTCCCCGAGCAGCTCGGTTTCTGTGGGGGCCGGCTTTGGCGCGGGTGCCTTCGGCTCTTTTTTCAGTGCACGGGCACGATTTACGGCCTTGACGAACAAGAACAGCGCAAACGCGATGATGAGAAAATCGATGGTCGCCTGAATGAAATTGCCGTAGGTGATTGCCGCCTCGGCCTTGACCACGGTGTCCCCGTCCATGACGGCGGGGCTGATGACCCATTTGAGGGCCGTGATGTCGACGCCCGCCGTCAGCCATCCGACGAGGGGCGAAATGATGTCGGCGACAAGGGAGGAGACAATCTTCCCGAAAGCGCCGCCGATGACAACGCCGACTGCGAGGTCGACGACGTTTCCCTTAACCGCAAATTCTTTGAATTCCTTAAACATGTCCGTTCTCCAACTCCATATGGGATATTCCCGGTCGACCAAAGGGGGCAGACTGTAAATCTGTCACCGGTGCGCCCGCCTTTAACGTCAAAGGCTGTTTTTGCCTTGCCCGGCCTCTTTACAAAGAGGCCGCGGGCATGTCCGCCTATCCCACATATTTCCGTTATTATACTATTCCCCAAAAACAATTGCAACTAATCACGCCGAAAACAACTATGCAAAGTAAGTGAAACGGGGCCGCTGCATGCGCAGCGGCCCCGTACATAAGCATTATTTTCAGCAGATGGATTAACCCTGCTGCTCCTTCATCTTGGCAAAGCACTCGCTGCAATAGACGGGGCGGTCGTTCCTGGGCTGGAACGGCACCTTCGCCTCACCGCCGCAGTTTGCGCAGACAGCGGTATACATCTCACGCTGAGACTTGGCAGCGTTCTTCCGAGCGTCGCGGCACTCCTTGCAGCGCTGGGGCTCGTTCTGGAAGCCACGCTCCGCATAGAACTCCTGCTCGCCGGCGGTGAACACGAACTCCTTGCCGCAATCCTTGC
The DNA here is from genome assembly GCA_035561375.1 of Terriglobales bacterium. Taxonomy (GTDB): domain Bacteria; phylum Bacillota; class Clostridia; order Oscillospirales; family Feifaniaceae; genus DATMXT01. Next base: position 5,479 of record DATMXT010000085.1, read on the forward strand.
ACACTAAGGTCTTGTCTTCGTACATTCTTTTTCCCTCGCTTTGGTAAATTTTTAACCCTCTTCCGGACTCAAACCGGCACCTTTGACTGGCAACGCTCTGTTTTTGCGCTAAAGGGCTTATTTCACACTGTCTTGCGACAGCAGTGCGCTGAGCTTTCGCCGTATCCTCTGGACGGCATTATCAACAGATTTGATGGGTTTTCCCGCCGACAGCGCAATATCCCTGTAGGGCCTGCCCTCAAGGTATTGCCTGAGCACCTGCCGCTCATAGGCGGACAGGGCGGCGTTCATACGCTCGCTTGTAAGTCGCACAGCTTCTCTGTCGATAATCGCATCCGAGGGATCAAAGGTGGTATCAAAACCAAAGACCGGAAAGGCGTGATCGCTTGAGGAGTCCGCTGTGGTATTCAGTGAAACATAGGAGTTGAGCGGCTTGTGCTTATCTCTCGCAGCTTTTTTTGCCGCGTCGATGAGGTGCCGCCGTATGCAAATTGCCGTGTAGGCATCAAATGGGATCTCGCCGTCGGGCTCGTAGTCGCGTGCCGCCCTGCAAAAACCAATCAGGGCTTCCTGCATGACGTCCTCAGGCTCGGCCCCGGCAAAACGAAAGCCGCGGCAGCACCTTCGGATGTGCGCGTAATATCTTGCGATGAGCGCATCCAGCGCCTTGGGGTCTCCCGACTTACACCGCCGGAGGAGTTCCGGAAGTCCGGCGTCGCCGCTGCAGGGCATATATTCACCCCCACATTAACAGCATATACAAGTATAGACTAATAAACGAACATTTGTC
>DATMXT010000086.1:0-3885 GCA_035561375.1 Terriglobales bacterium
TGTGGCAGGCGCACCAGTGGCCCGGCGCCACCTCTTTGAACGCGGGACAGCTTTCGGCGCAGGCGGGGGTGGCCCTTGCGCAGCGGCTGCGAAAAGCGCAGCCGGAGGGCATTTTGAGGGGGCTCGGAATGTCGCCCTGCAGCACGATGCGCTGCGCGGCGCGGGCCTTGTCGGGGTCCGGAATGGGGACGGCCGACAGCAGCGATATCGTATAGGGGTGCAGCGGGTGCCGGTGCAGCTCATTGGCGTCCGCAAGCTCCACGATGCGCCCGAGATACATGACCGCAATGCGGGTCGAGATGTGCTTGACGACCGAGAGGTCGTGGGCGATGAAGAGATAGGTCAGCCCCATCTGGCGCTGCAGGTCCTCGAGCATGTTGATGACCTGCGCCTGAATGGAGACGTCGAGGGCCGAGACCGGCTCGTCGCAGACGATGAATTCGGGGTTTGAGGCAAGGGCTCTGGCGATGCCGATGCGCTGCCGCTGTCCGCCCGAGAACTCGTGGGCGTACCGGGTGGCCTGCTCGCTGGAGAGCCCGACCGTCGACAGCAGCTCGTTGATGCGGCTCTGGCGCTCTTTTTTCGTGGCGGCAAGCTCGTGCACGTCAATGGGCTCGGCCACGATGTCCCCCACCGTCATGCGGGGGTTGAGAGAGGAGTAGGGGTCCTGGAAGACAATTTGCGCGCGGCGGCGAAACTCATCCATGACAGGGCCTTTTTCAATGAGCTTGCCGTCAAACCAGACCTCGCCCCCCGTCGGCTTGTAGAGGTGGAGCAGCGTGCGGCCGACCGTCGTCTTGCCGCAGCCCGACTCGCCGACAAGCCCCAGCGTCTCGCCGCGCTTAATGGAAAACGACACGTCGTCGACCGCTTTGAGCAGGGTGGTCTTGAAAAGCCCGGAGGTGACCGGGAAGTACTCTTTTAAGTTGCGCACCTCGAGGAGATACTCGGGGGCTGCGCCGTTCGCCGCTTTGTTGATGCGTGTGCCGTTCATCTGCAGCCCTCCCCTTCATCGTCGAGCGGCGCCGAAATGGGATTCCCCGCCTCGTCGAGTTCAAGACATCCGGCCTCGTTTGCCTGTTTGACGTTGCGCCAGCAGGCCGAGATATGCCCGGGGCCGACCAAAAGCTCCGGCGGGTGCTTTTTGAGGCAGATTTTCATGGCCGCGTCGCACCGCGGGGAGAAGGCGCACCCCTCGGGGAGGTTCAGGAGGTCGACCGGCGTTCCGGAAATCGGAATCAGCCGCTCTTTCTCGTCGAGCTCAATGTTGGGAATGGAGCGCATGAGCCCCTTCGTGTATTCGTGGCGGGGCTTGTAGAATATTTGCCGCGCGTTCCCGCGCTCGGCGACCCGCCCCGCGTACATGACGACCACTTCGTCGCACATGCCGGCAATGACGCCGAGGTCGTGGGTGATCATGATGATGGCCATTCCGAGCCGCTTTTGCAGGTCGCCCATCAGCTCTAAAATCTGGGCCTGAATCGTGACGTCGAGAGCCGTCGTCGGCTCGTCCGCTATCAGAATGTCCGGCTCGCAGGCCAGGGCCATCGCAATCATGACCCGCTGGCGCATGCCGCCCGAGAGCTCAAACGGATACTGCCTGACCCGCTTGTGGGGCTCGTTGATGCCGACCAGTTCCAGCATTTCCACGGCTCTGGCCTTCGCCTGCTCGCGGCCCCGGCTCGTGTGCAGCAGAATGGCCTCCTCGAGCTGATTGCCCACGGTGTAGACCGGCGTGAGGCTGGTCATGGGGTCCTGAAAAATCATGCTGATTTTATTCCCGCGCAAAGACCTCAGCTCTTCATCCGTTGCGCCGACAAGCTCCTTGCCGTCGAACTTGACGCTGCCGCCGGTAATTCTGCCGGGATAGGTCAGAATCTGCAAAATGGAATAGGCCGTGACGCTCTTGCCCGACCCCGACTCGCCGACGATGCCGAGCACCTGCCCGCGGTCGAGGGAAAAGGAGATGCCGTCGACCGCCTTGACTTCGCCCGACGGGGTGAAAAAGGAGGTGCGCAGGTCTTTGACTTCAAGCAAACTCATCCTGTCGTCACCCCCCGTCACGAGCGCAGCTTCGGGTCAAACGCGTCGCGCAGACCGTTGCCGAGCAGGTTGAATGAGAGCACGATGAGGAAAATTGCGAGCGCCGGCCACAAAAGCAGGTACGGATAGGAGGCAAGTCCGGTTCTGGCGTCGGCCGCGAGGGAGCCTAAGGAGGGCATCGGCATCGAGACGCCAAGCCCCAGATAGGACAAAAAGCTCTCGGTGAAAATGGCCGAGGGGATTTGCAGGGCGGCCGTGATGATGATGACCGAGACGCTGTTGGGAATCATGTGCCGCAGGATGATGGAGGACGGCTTTGCCCCGATGGCGCGGGAGGCCAGCACATACTCCTGCTCCTTGATGGAGAGAATCTGGCCCCGCACCTGGCGGGCCATGCCGACCCAGTAGAGCATGCCGAACACGATGAAAATCGAGATCATGCCGGCCCCGAGGCGCAGCACGACGATGCTCTCCGACTGCTGCACAAAGCCGCGGATGACGACCGAGAGCAAAATGATGATGAGCACATCCGGCAGCGAGTAGATGATGTCGACGATGCGCATCATGAAGAGGTCGACCCTGCCGCCGAAAAAGCCCGAGACCGAGCCGTACAGGATGCCGAGGATGACGACGATGGTGGCCGCCACGACGCCTACGGCAAGCGAAATGCGGGTGCCGTAAATGACCCGGATGGCGTAGTCCCGGCCTAAGGCGTCGGTGCCCATGACGTGGGGAAACACCTTTCCGCCCGCGTCGATGACGGCCTGCTCCTTTGCCGAATACTCAAAGGGGTCGAGGTACTTGCGCGAGAGGTCCTGCGACTCATAGGTGTAGGGATATATGGAGGGCACAAAGGCCGCAATGATGGCGATGAGCAAAATGGTGATAAGGCAGAGCATCGCGATGTTGTTCTTTGAAAGCCGCCGCAGGGCGTCCCGCATGAAGGAGACCGACTCCCGCATTTGCGACTGCCGCGCCTTTTCCTCTTCGGTGGCGGGCGTAAAGGCGCCCGCGTCCACCTGAAAGCTGAGGAAGTTTTTCTTTTGTGCGCTGTTCATTTGCATCATACTCCCTTCAGCTTAAATCAATGCGCGGATCGACAATTTTGTACAGCACGTCCGACAGGAAATTCATCAAAATGATGATGCAGGCGAGGAAAATCGTGACCCCCATGATCATCATGTAGTCGGTGCGCAGCATGCTGTTGACAAAGAGCCGCCCGAGCCCCGGCACCGAAAAAATATTTTCGACCACCATGCTGCCGGTCAGGATATAGGCCATCATGGGGCCGGCATAGGTGATGACGGGGCTCAGAGCGTTTTTGAGCGCGTGTTTGAAAATGACCCGGCTGTTTTTGAGCCCCTTGGCGCGGGCGGTGCGAATGTAGTCCTGCCCCAGCACGTCGAGCATGCTCGAGCGGGTCAGCCTCGTGATGTAGGCCATCGGGTAGAGGCAGAGCGCGAGCGTCGGCAGCACAAGGCCGCCCGGCTGGGTGCTCAGGGTCGGGAACAGCTTGAATTTGAGCGCGAACGTGAGCAGCAGCAGCGTCGCGATGACAAACGACGGCAGCGATACAAGTGCCGTCGTGACCACCTGTATGATTTTATCGAGCCATCGCCCTCGTCGCAGGGCGGCGATTGAGCCCAAAAATATTCCGAATACAATGGCGATGCAGGCGGCCGTCAGCCCGATTCTCGCCGAATAGGAAAAGCCGCCCTTGATGAGGTCGAAGACCGTGCTGCCCACCCATGCCGTCGAGAGGCCGAAGTCGAGTTTCACGATGTTTTTGAGGTAGTTAAAAAATTGCACGGGCACAGGTTTGTCAAATCCGTACTTGGCCTC
>DATMXT010000087.1:0-2499 GCA_035561375.1 Terriglobales bacterium
CTTCTTTGTCATCGGCGAAGGGGAGGAAGTCAACCCCGAAATTGTCGGCGTCGTCCGCCAATTTAAAAAAGAGGGCGGCGCCGATAAAACCGAGCTGCTGCGCCGGCTTGCCAAAGTCGAGGGGGTTTACGTCCCCTCGTTTTACGACGTGACCTACCGGGAGGACGGCGCCATCGCCTCCTTTGCGCCAAACGACCCCGCGGCGCCCGCCACGGTGACCAAGCGGCTCATCAAGGACCTCGACAGCGTCTATTACCCGGAGTCGGTCGTCATCCCCTTTGCCGACGTCGTGCACGACCGCGTCATGCTCGAGGTCTTCCGCGGCTGCATCCGCGGCTGCCGCTTTTGTCAGGCCGGCACCATTTACAGGCCCGTGCGGGAGAAGAGCCCCGCCGTGCTCGACCGGTGCGCCGTGGCACAGATTGCGGCCACCGGCTACGACGAAATTTCGCTCACGTCGCTCTCAACCAGCGACTACACCGGGCTCATGCCCCTGACCGACAAAATGCTGGCCTGGTGCGACCCCGCCATGGTCAGCCTCTCGCTGCCGTCTCTGCGGGTCGACAACTTCTCGATGGAGCTCATGGACCGCGTGCAGCGGGTCCGCAAGGGCGGGCTGACCTTTGCGGCCGAGGCCGGCACCCAGCGCATGCGGGACGTCATCAACAAGCAGGTGACTGAGGAGGAGCTGCGGCGGACCTGCACCATCGCCTTTGCGGGCGGGTGGACCGGCATCAAGCTCTACTTCATGATCGGCCTTCCCTATGAGGAGGACGCCGACGTCGCCGGCATCGCCGACCTCGCGCAGATGGTGGTCGACGCCTACTACGACTGCCCGCAGCACCCCAAGGGCAAGGCCGTGCGGGTCACCATCAGCGTCGCCACCTTCATTCCCAAACCCTTCACCCCCTTCCAGTGGGCCCCGCAGGACGACGGGGCGCGGGTCAACGAAAAAATCGCTCTCATCAAAAAGAGCATTCACACGGGCAAAATCGTCTTCCACTACCACGACCCCAAGACGAGCCACTTCGAGGCGGTGCTGGCCAGGGGCGACCGCAAGCTGGGGCCCGCAATTCTCGAGGCCTGGCGCATGGGCGCCAAGTTCGACGGCTGGGACCGGTATTTCAACTATGGCCTGTGGATGGAAGCCTTCAAAAAGTGCGGCATAGACCCCGACTGGTACGCGCTGCGCGCCCGCCCCTACGACGAGATTTTGCCCTGGGACTTCATCGACTGCGGCGTGACAAAGGAGCATTTGATCCGGGAGTCGGAAAAGGCCAAGGAAGCCGCAAAGACCCCGAGCTGCCGCGAGCGGTGCGCCGGCTGCGGGGCCGACCGGCTGACGGGAGGGGTTTGCCATGCAAGGGGTTAGGCTGTTTTTCGCAAAGCAGGGCAGGGGCGTCTATATCTCCCACCTCGACATGGTGCGCGCCGTCGCCCGCGGGCTCTCCCGTGCCGGCATCCGGGTCAAATACACCGAGGGGTTCAACCCCATCCCGTATCTCGTCTTCGGCCAGCCGCTGTCGCTGGGCTACGCGGGGCTGCGCGAGGTCTGCGACTTCTCGATTCTGGCGGACGACATGCCGGTCGAAGCGGTCGCCCCCGCCCTTGCCGCAGTCATGCCGGAGGTGGTTTTCCCAATAGAATCGGCCCCGCCAATAAATAAGCTCGGCGCCGTCACAATGGCCGACTACACGCTGCGCCTGAAAAGCGGGAAGCCCGTCACCCGCGAGGAGGTCAGGGCCGCCCTCACAAAGCCCGAAATTGTCGTCCTCAAAAAGACCAAGCGGGGAGAGGCCATGACCGACATCGCTCCCCTCATCTTTGAACTTGAGGTGCCGGAGGAGATGACGGTCCGCTGCCGGCTCGCCTGTTCGTCCGCGCAGTCCCTCAACCCGTCCTATCTCGTCAAGGTCTTAAACGACGCATACCCCGATGCCGGCGTCGGCTGGCTCAGCGTCACAAGGGAGCGTTTTTTGCTGCCCGGCGGCGTCGATTTTTCTTGAAATTCAAAAAAGCACTTGCATGCCGGCCGCCTTTATGCTATGATTATCAGCGTCGCCAATGAGTCGACATCTGGGTGTGGCGCAGTTTGGTAGCGTGCTTGAATGGGGTTCAAGAGGCCGGAGGTTCAAGTCCTCTCACCCAGACCATTAAAAAGACCGCCGACAAAAGTCGGCGGTCTTTTTCTTTTGCCTGCATCAAGCCTGCACAATCAATTAACTATCGTATGTTACGTAAAGAACCGGTTGCATCCGACATAACTTCCAATATGATTTTTGCGCCTAAGCGAAACCCGTCGGAAAAATATTCAATTGCGGTAATACTATTAATTTCGCTTTGTGCATTTGCATAATCAAAAAACAATGACTTTTCCTTGCCCGTTAGCAACTCAGTCAACTTGCCCTCATTTGTGAATATTGTCTGCATTGCTTTGCTATAGCCTGAATTTTGAACAAACTGCTTCTCATTAGGATTTATATTGCCAAAGTATAATTC
>DATMXT010000088.1:0-3256 GCA_035561375.1 Terriglobales bacterium
CTGGTTGACCGTGACATAGGTGCGGTAGCCGTAGTGGCCGCCCGGACGGGCCAGCACGTTGCGAACCTCAAGTCCGTTGTCGAGCAGCAGGTCAAAGAAGTAGGGGGCGCCGTAGACCATGTTCTCGACCAGCGGCAGGTCGGACATGTAGTCTCCGCCCTTCATCGTGTCTTCGATGTGCTTGGCGGCGGTGTCGGGCTCAAGGCCGAGCTCTGTCTGGAGCTGCGCGGCGATTTTGCTCGTGTAAGCGGCATACTGGCCGCCGTTGGTGGCGGAGTTTCCGCCCGTCATGGCCTGCTTCTCAATCAGCACCGTGTCGGCGCCGGCGGTCTTGGCGCTGTACGCGGCGGCAAGACCCGCGAAGCCGCTGCCCACGACGACGACGTCATAACTCTCGTCCCAGGCGGCGGGAACTTCAAAGGAGCCCATGACCGGCCAGGCGGCAGCGGCGACCGTCGCAACGCCGGATTCAACCGAGAAATCTTCGAGCTTCGCGCCGGCCTCTTCAAGCGCGGCGGAGACGGCGGCGATGATGCCTTCCGACGTACGGGTGGCGCCGGAGACCACGTCGACCTTAATGGACTGCAGTTCGACGATTTTGGCCGGAATCTGTTCAATGGCCGGATCGGAGATGCCGGCGGTCTCGTTGTGCGAAATGACCTCGACCTTTTCGATCAAAGTCTCGCCAACAGTCGTTTCGACCACAAGGCCGTTGGTCATGCCGGTGACTTCTTTGCTGTAGGTGCCGGCTTTCATGGGAACGGTGGAACCGGTGCCCACGTTGGGGCTCAGAGCCGGAGTCTCAGGCTCTTCGGCTTTGGGGGCGCAACCGAACATTCCGAGCAGCAGGGAGATGCCCAGGAGTAAGGCAAGGAGCTTTCTGGATGTTTTCACTGGGGAATTGCCTCCTTTCATACTATTCACACATTCGCCGTGTGAACTCTACCCCTATTGTGCCACCCCATACCGATTTTGTGAAATATATAAATCGCATATTGTTATATTCGTGACAATATGATTTGTCAAATTTCAGCAACAATTTTCGCGCCTGTTCGCGCCGGAATAACCTCTTTTTTTCGCGCCTGTTCGCGCCGGAACATCACAGCTTGTGGGGCCGCCATCATTCTCATTGACAACCGCGCCTATTCGCGCCAGGACATCACTTCTTTGACGCGGGCAAGCTCCGCGATAAAGGCCCTGTCAATTTCGCCGAGCTTATAGTCCTTCAAATAAATCAGCATATCTTTATAGGTGTTGCTGTCCCACGCGCAGGAGCGGCGCACAAGGCCGTGCCGCTCCAAAATTTCGTCGGGGACGGGCGAGCCCCAGATGTAGGTCGTCGGCACTCTGCGCAGCAGGTCAAACTGACTGCCCCGCTCATACACGAAAATTTTGCGGGGGCGCTCGGCGTGCGCCTCAATGCGCATGGCGTCGTCGAACTCAAAGGGCATTGAAATGTCGCCGTGCAGCAGCTCCGTGTACTCGTTGAGGTCCTCGCGGCTGATGGACTCCTTGGCCGCAAGCGGATGAGCCTGCGAAATGATGAGCTCGTACTTGAATTCCCAGAGCAGGCGGTGCTGAATTCCGTTGCCCTCGAGCACATTGAGAAAATACTGGTCAAAGTCCACGCCGTACCGGATGATGCCGAGGTTGCAGTCGCAGCTGGCGACGCTGCCGATGGCCTGCGTCGTGTTGGTCTCCCTGAAGTTGATGTCGATCTCCTTTGAAAAGTCGAGCGTGTTGACAAATTCGGTAAAGGCGTAAGTCACATAGCTCGCCCGCGGCACTGCGATGGAAAAGAAAATCTTGTCCGGACTGCTCGCGTTGTACAGGGCCTTCGTGCGGTCAATCTGGGCGAGTATGCTGCGGGCGTGGCTGAGAAACCGCTTGCCCACCGAAGTGGGCACAACGCCTTTGGACGTTCGGGTGAAGATGACAATTCCGAGCTCCTCCTCGAGCTCCTTGATGGCCTTGCTCACGTTGGGCTGCCGTAAGTACAGGTTGTGTGCCGCCCGCGTAATTGAGCCGGTCTTCTCCACTTCAACGGCATAGCGCAAAGAAACGATGTTCACTGTTGTCTCCCTCCCGTGGTTTCGCCTGCGGCCTCCGCCCGGCGTCGCCCGCAAAGAGCGGCCGGGCGCGTCCCCGCGCAGCGTATCCTCATATTTTTTACGCAGTTGCGTAACCGATCTTTTTTTGCGGCAGTCACATTTGCCGCGGCAGTTTTGGGGGTGCGGGCCGCGGAAAAAATATCCGCTTGAATCTGAAATGCGGCTGTACAGCATAGCTCCATATGCGATTCTATATGACTTGTACACGAAAATGACAAATGCCATATCTTCGATAACCCCGTGTTATGCCGGCGGGCGCACCCTCCCTGCCAAAATTCCGTCACTCATATCATACACCCCGCCGGACCGGCAGTCAATTGACATTTGTATATGGCGAAGAGAACTGCGTCAAATCTGTCTTTGCACCGCCCAATATCGGCCACGCCATCTCATGAAATAAATCATTGCAAAAACGTTCGGTAATATCGTATAATATATTTTGCAACGCCTGATTGGAGGAATGCGCAATGTCGCTCGCAACGCTGTTCCTGCTGGCCTTCGGCCTGTCCATGGACGCATTTGCGGTTTCGGTATCCAACGGCATGTGTTATGCCGGCTACCACAGGAGCCAGGTGCTGACCTCCGCTTTCTTCTTCGGTCTGTTTCAGGCCGGAATGCCGCTACTCGGCTACCTCGGGGGCCGGTACTTCGAGAGCTACATCAAAGAGTACGACCACTGGGTCGCCCTGCTGCTGCTCGGCTATATCGGCGGCGCCATGCTTGCGGATGCCATCCGCGAAAAAAACAGTCCCGCCACCTGCTGTGAAAGGGAGTCGTACAACACAAAGGCCATGCTGCTGCAAGGGGTCGCCACCAGCATTGACGCCTTGGCCGTCGGCGTCAGCTTCGCGGCCATTGAGGTCGACATCCTCCCGGCGGTGACCATCATCGGCTTCGTCACCTTCGCCTGCTGCACGGTCGGCGGAGGGCTGGGCCGCAGGTTCGGCGCACTTTTGCAACACCGGGCAAAACTTTTCGGCGGCCTTATTTTAATTGGAATCGGCCTTAAAATTTTCCTTGAACATTCGCTGGCCGCTTAGCCCCCTGCTTTGCCCCTTGCTCCTCCTAATTGATAATAATAATTCACCCGCCCCTTGCATATTCATTGCAGGGGGTGTTTTAAGTGACAAAGCGCAAAATTGCGG
>DATMXT010000089.1:0-17315 GCA_035561375.1 Terriglobales bacterium
AAAGAGGACATGGCGCGAATCGCCCGGTATCCGGCGCCCGGGGACGAGACTGAGCTTGCGCAGGCTTATTTGGCGCTCAAAGACGCCGTCAAGGAGCTTCGCAGGCTTGGCGACCTCAACGGGCGGGTTTTACAGGCGAGAATTGACACAAAAAATCACTTGCTCAAAATACTTGGCGCCGGCGTAGAGCCGACAACTTACGCCAGGTAGCGGGCACAAGGGGGAAACGGTATATGAGCGCAACATTTCACGGGCTGGAAATTGCGAAAAGCGGACTGACGGCAGCTCAGATTGCCGTCAACGTCGCCAACCAGAACGTCGCGAACGCCAACACGGAAGGGTATACCCGCCAGTCGGTCAACCAGACTTCGGTCAGCGCGGGGCTGGGCCCCTTCCAATACGCCCCGGGGGAGGTCTCGGTGGGACAGGGCGTGTCGGTGTCGGCCATCAACCAGAACCGGGACGCCTATCTCGACACCCGCTACCGCAACGCAAACGCGGTCTACGGCACTTACGCCACAACGCTGTCGGCGCTGAAAAGCGTGGCGAGCGTGCTCGACGAGACCGACACCGACGGGCTGAACGTCGCCTTTGCCGACTTCTATTCCGCTTTGCAGGACCTTGTCAGCAACGACAGCGGCACCGAGTACAGGAGCCTTGTGCGCTCGGCGGGCGAAAAAGTCGCGGACATCTTAAATGAATACGCCTCACAGCTTGAGCAGATTGAAGACGAGCTGCACTACGACCTGACACTGTCGGTCGCCGACCTGAACAATCTGCTCGTCAAAATAAACGAGCTCAACAAGAACATCTCGATTGCCACCGTCAACGGCACCAACTGCAACGAGCTGCTCGACCAGCGCAACCTCTATCTCGACAAGGTGGCGGGGTATGCCAACATCACGGTTGAGACGCTTTTAAACGGCTCGGTCTCCATCACCTCGGGCGGGACGGCCCTGCTCGACGCGACGACCGGCACCGTGACAACCCTCTCGGTCGGCTCGGACGCCGCCGGCGCCGCCATTTTTGACGGCGGCGGGAACAAGGTTGAATTCACGCAGGGCATCTTCAAAGGGCTCTTGCAGACCATGAACGGCAAGGGCATTTACGCAGGCGCCGGCGAGGAGTCTTTCCGGGGCGTCGGCTACTATAAGACCTCGCTCGACAACTTAGCGGCCGCTTTTGCCGAAACCTACAACACCTTAAACGCGGCAAACGGCGACCTCTTTGTCACTTCGGACGGCTCGGCCACCGTCACTGCGGCAAACATCCGCATTTCGGACGACTGGCGGCAAAGCGCCGCCTATCTCGACACGAGCGGCACCGTCCCCACCGACATGAAGGCGGCCATGGACGCGGCCACCGCGATCTCCTCCGACTTCACCGGCACTTTTGAAGAGTATTCCTCCCTCCTGATGGGGACCATCGGCCTCGACACCGCGTACTATTCCGACATGTCGGCGGCCAAGAGCTCCATTTTAGAGTCGATTCAGGACGACAGGGAGTCCATTTCGGGCGTCTCCATCGACGAGGAGACCGTCAACACCATCGTCTTCCAAAAGGCCTACCAGGCGGCGGCGCGGCTCATGACCGTGCTCGACGAGATGCTCGACACCCTCATTAACAACATGGCGGTTTAAGGCCAAAAAAGGCGCGAAAGGCGGGACACCGGATGCGAATCAGCGACACCACGATTGTCAGAAATTATATGACCACCCTGAGCGGCACCAGCGCAAAACGGGCCAAGGACAGCCTCACGGCCTCCACCGGCCGGGCTTACCAGACCGTCTCGGAGGACCCGGTGGCGGCCGTCAAAGCCATGAAAATCCGCCGCGGCCTCTCCCGCATTGAGGACTACTGCGGCAACATCGAGGAGTTCGAGGCCGTTTCAAACGAGCGGGAGTCCGCCGCGACCCAGCTAAACGATATTTTCACTGAAATTTCGACCTTGGTGCAGCAGGGCAAGTCCGGCACCTACTCGGAGAGCGACCGGGAGTCCATCGCCACGGCCCTGCGCAGCTATCAGGAGACCATTTTCAACATCGGCAATTCGAGCTACAGCGGCAAATACATCTTTGGCGGCACCGATGAATACGCGATTCCGTTCACGCTCGACGCTATGGGCAACCTGCTCTATAAGGGCGTCGGCGTCGACGCCGGCACCTTTGCGCCGGAGTCCCGCAGCATGGACATCAGCGAGGGCACGACGGTCAACACGGCCTATTCCGGCGTGTCGCTGCTCGGCTGGGGCACCGACGGGAGCGGACTTCCGAACAACGTCTACAGCCTCGTCGGAGAGATTGCGACGGCGATGGAGAACAACGACCTGACCGATATGGACGCCTACGCGGCAAAGCTCGAGGAGCTTCAGGAGTCGGTCACGGTGCAGCACGCCGAAATCGGGGCGCAGTGCAAGTTCATTGAGTTTTTCAGCGACCGGCTGACCGCGACCAAGACCAACCTCACCGAGCGGCAGACGGGGCTTGAGGGCGTAGACTCGGCCGAGGCGATTATGTACTACAACCTGGCCTCGTCGGCCTACGACGCGACGCTGGCCATGGGCGCCAGGCTCATTCCGCAGACGCTGCTGGATTACCTGCCCTGACTTTGAATAAGAGACAACACATTTCCAAAAGCCCCGTTTAACGGGGCTTTTGTACCATCCGGAGGGAGGAGGGTCTGAGGATGGTCACCTTTCCGCAAATCGGGTTTCCGGTCGACCCGCGTCTTCACATCCGGTCGGAAAAAGCAAAGCTCGACCCGGAGTTTCGCCCCGCCTCCTTCACGCTTGAGCGGGAGGCGGGCGGCTACCGAATGGACTTTGAGCCCGCCCGCATTCAAATCGACAACGACCCCTACTTCGATTCGGTCGGCTTAAAGGACTTTGATACGCTCGCGTCCGACGCCGCGGCCGCCGCCCGCAGTGTCGCCTGGGAGGCGGCGGCCAACGCCTGCCGGAGGGGGACCGCCATCCAGCACGGCGCGTCGATTGGGGAGTTCGCGATGCGGCGGCTCACAAGCGGCATTGAGCGCATGCTGACCTGCGTTCAGCCGGCTAAGCCCGAGATCTCCTGCGTGCGGGAGCAGCTGAGCGTGTCCTATGTCCAAGACGAGCTCGACTACGATTGGGACACCGGCGGGTCGAGTGCGCTCTACACGCCCTATTCCATTGACATGTGGGTCGAATACCGCAGCCGGGCGACATTGAAAGGAGAATAGCTGAAAAGTTATGGAAAAAAACATCGCGCTTCGCGCAAAGTGCACGGGCACAAAGACGCCGCTGCGTTTTCCCACGGGCATTTTGGGCTTTGAGGAGCTGTCGCAGTACACGCTCGAGCACAAGGGAGAGGGCCCCGTCTGGGAGCTGTGCCAGGCGCAGGACGGCCCCCGGTTCATTCTCTTTGAGGCCGACGCCGTCGCCGACCGGTACTGCCCGGCCCTGCCCCGGGACGCGCTCAAATCCCTTGGGGCCGAGGGCCCCGGCGAGCTCTTCTTTTTTGCCGTGGCCGTCGTCCCGGACGACATCGCCCTCACCACGGTCAACCTGCGCAGCCCCATCGCCGTCAATTTCGAGGCCGGTCTTGCGGCGCAGGTCGTGCTCGAGAGCGCCGGATACCCGATGCGGCATCCCGTATTTCCGGGGGAAGGGGGCGGTCCCAGATGCTCGTAATCAGCCGAAAACCGGGCGAGTCTTTTTTCATCGGGGAGAACATTGAGGTCACCGTGTTTGAGACCTCGGGGGACAAGGTCAAGCTCGGCATCTCGGCCCCGAGGGATATCCGGGTCATTCGCAGGGAGCTGAGAGACACCGAATCCATCAACCGGGAGGCCGCCCGCTCCCACGCCGACACCGGCGCCCTCAGCCGCGCCCTTTTGGAAAAAAACCAATAATTCGCTTATTTTTTTCCGAAAAACATCGATATATAGATAGACGCACAAACGAAAAAAATCGCCTTGCGCATTTGTTATATAGTCCGCTGCGTACGAGCGGAATTATATAAGACGGAAACGGATTTCCGAAAAATTCTTTCATGGAGGAATAAGACATGCGTATTAACAACAACATCACTGCGCTCAACACCTTCAACAAGTACACGAAAAACACCGAAGCCTCGAGCAAGGCCATGGAAAAACTGTCGTCCGGTTTCCGCATCAACCGCGCTGCCGACGACGCCGCCGGCCTCTCCATTTCGGAGAAAATGCGCTCCCAGATCGCCGGCCTCGACCAGTCCGGGCGCAACGTCGAAGACGGCATCTCCTACATCCAGACCGCTGAGGGCGCGCTCGAAGAAGTCTCCGACATGCTGGTCCGCATGAAGGAGCTGGCCGTCGAAGCCTCGAACGGCACTTACAGCGCCACCGACCTCGCGAACATCCAGGCTGAAATCACCCAGCTTGCCAACGCCATCACCGAAGTCTCCACGACGACCAAGTTCAACGGCATCGACGTCTTCGGCACCGCCACCACGATCTCCTACGGCGCAAACGCCGGCGAGTCGGTCACGGTCGCCGCGGCAGCCGCCTTCACCGGCATTGCGACGGCCACGACCGGCGCCCTTGCCACCATCAATGTCGTTCCCGCCGGCGGCGCCGCTGCGGCCGTCACCACGATTGAGTCGGCCATCAACACGGTCAACACCCAGCGCGCGACTTACGGCGCCCAGCAGAACAAGCTGACCCACATCTCCAACAACCTGTCCACCACCAACGAGAACATTTCGGCCGCCGAGTCCAACATCCGCGACGTCGACATGGCCTCCGAGATGAGTGAATACACCAAGGACAACATTCTGGTTCAGGCGGCCACCGCGATGTTGGCGCAGGCCAACGCCATGCCGCAGAACGTCCTGTCCCTGCTCCAGTAATCCGTTTTGACAAAAGCTCCCCGCCTTGCACTCTTGAAATCCGGGCGGGTGGGGGACAGGCCAAAAGGTAAACGGATTTCTGAAAAAGTCAGGAGGGAAAACGTATGCGTATTAACAACAACATCACGGCGCTGAACACTTTTAACAAATATACGAAAAACACCGAGGCCTCGAGCAAGTCCATGGAAAAACTGTCGTCCGGCTTTCGCATCAACCGCGCCGCCGACGACGCCGCCGGCCTCTCCATTTCGGAGAAAATGCGCTCCCAGATCGCGGGCCTCGACCAGTCGGGCCGCAACGTCGAAGACGGCATCTCCTACATTCAGACCGCCGAGGGTGCCCTCGAAGAAGTCTCCGATATGCTGGTCCGTATGAAGGAACTGGCTGTCGAAGCCTCGAACGGCACATACAGCACCACCGACCTCGCGAACATCCAGGCTGAAATCACGGAGCTGGCCGCCGCCATCACCGAGGTTTCGACCACGACCGAGTTCAACGGCATCGACGTCTTCGGCACCGCCACCACCATCTCTTACGGCGCAAACGCCGGCGAGTCGGTCACGGTCGCCGTGGCCACCGACTTTGTCGCCCTTGCGGCCGGCGGCGGCGACCTGGATTCGATCGACGTGGCGGCCGACGCCGCGGCCGCCGTCACCACGATTGAGGACGCCATCGACATCGTCAACACCCAGCGCGCGACCTACGGCGCCCAGCAGAACAAGCTGACCCACATCGCCAACAACCTCTCGACCACCAACGAGAACATTTCGGCCGCCGAGTCCAACATCCGCGACGTCGACATGGCCTCCGAGATGAGCGAGTACACGAAGGACAACATTCTGGTGCAGGCCGCCACCGCCATGCTGGCGCAGGCCAACGCCATGCCGCAAAACGTTCTGTCCCTGCTCCAGTAATCCAAATCCGGAAAATGAGCGCGCGCCCGGCCAAAACGAAACTTCGGCCGGGCGCGGACAGACCACATCCGACATTCGGATTTCTGAAGTCAATGAATAATAAGGGAGGAACGAACTTATGCGCATCAACAACAACATCACGGCGCTGAACACCTTCAACAAGTACACCAAAAACACCGAGGCCTCGAGCAAGGCCATGGAAAAGCTCTCGTCGGGCTTTCGCATCAACCGCGCTGCCGACGACGCCGCCGGCCTCTCCATTTCGGAGAAAATGCGCTCCCAGATCGCGGGTCTCGACCAGTCGGGCCGCAACGTCGAAGACGGCATCTCCTACATCCAGACCGCCGAGGGCGCCCTCGAAGAAGTCTCCGATATGCTGGTCCGCATGAAGGAGCTGGCTGTCGAGGCCTCCAACGGCACTTACAGCGGCACAGACCTTGAGAACATCCAGGCCGAGATCGACCAGCTGGCCAACGCCATCAACGAGGTTTCGACCACGACCAAGTTCAACGGCATCAACGTTTTCAGCTCCGACACCACCATCTCCTACGGCGCAAACGCCGGCGAGTCGGTCACGGTCGCCGAGGCCTCCGACTTCACCGACCTCGCCGCCAAAAACGGCGTGGCCGGCGCGACGGCCGACGGTGCCCTGGTCGCGATCGACGTGGAGACCGCCGCCGCTGCCGCCGTCACGACCATCGAGGGCGCCATCGACATCGTCAACACCCAGCGCGCGACCTACGGCGCCCAGCAGAATAAGCTGACCCACATCTCCAACAACCTCTCGACCACCAACGAGAACATTTCGGCCGCCGAGTCCAACATCCGCGACGTCGACATGGCCTCCGAGATGAGCGAGTACACGAAGGACAACATCCTGGTGCAGGCGGCCACGGCCATGCTGGCGCAGGCCAACGCCATGCCGCAGAACGTCCTGTCCCTGCTCCAGTAACGGCGCCTCAAGGCAAAAAAGCGAGCAGTTGATAAAAAGGCCGCCTGCCGGCTCTCGCAAAGGCCGGCAGGCGGCCTTTATCAATTGGCGCAGCCACAGGCGCCGGCAAAGGAAATCTAAAACGGCAAAGCGGGTATTGAGGTTGGATGAGTTATGAGATTTGTACCATCGTCTTGCATGAAGCCGGGTATGCTCATCGGGCGTGACCTGTACGGCCGCGAAAATGAGTTGATGCTGGCCAAGGGCGTCGCGCTGACCGAGACCGAAATCAGCCGGATTAAGGCGCTCAGATATCAGGGCGTCTATATCGACGACGGCGAAGGGGACAATTTTGAGATAAGCTCCGGCATCAGCGACCACCTGCGAAACAGGGCCGTCAGAACCTTAAAACAGGTCTTCAAGCAGGTCGAGGCCGACCCGGGCAGCCTGTCGCGGCCGGATGTCCTGGGCGGCGCCATGGGCGTGACGAGCGACATCGTGCAGGAGATTTCGGTCAACAAGAATGTCTCGGTCAACATGATCGATTTGAAGATGTTCGACGACTACACCTATCACCACTCGGTCAACGTCTCGGTCATCTCGGTCATTCTGGGCTACGCGATGGGCCTGTCCAAAAACGACCTCTACAAGCTGGGGCTGGGGACGCTGCTGCACGACATCGGCAAAGTCTTCGTCCCGAAGGAGTTTCTCAACAAGCCGTCGAAATTGACGCTTGAGGAGTTTGAAGCGGTCAAGGCGCACAGTCGGGCGGGCAGCGACTATCTCAGAGAGCACTGGGATATCCCCTATATGTCCAACGTCACGGTCTTGACCCACCACGAGAAGTTTGACGGCAGCGGCTACCCGAACAAGCTCGTCGGGGAGAAAATTCCGAATTTCGGGCGCATTGCCGCCGTCGCCGACGTCTATGACGCCCTGACCTCCGATAGGCCCTACCGAAAGGGCCTGCTCCCGTCCGAGGGCATGGAGTACATCATGGGGGGCTCCGGCAGCCTCTTTGACCCGTCGGTCGTCAAGACGTTTACCAGGCGGATTTTGCCTTTCCCGACCGGGACCGCCGTGATGCTGAGCAACGGGCTCAAAGGCATTGTGGTCGAAAATTTTCCGGGCTGCGGAACAAGGCCCAAAGTTCAGATAATTTGCGACTCGCCGATTCCCGTCTACTACGACCTCTTCAACGACGGCGAGCTGCTGAGTATAACCATCACAAACATCACGGATTTATAATTCGGGAAGAAACCACGAAAGGGAGAAAAAACCTATGTCAACTGTACTGGTTGTGGACGACGCCGCCTTCATGCGGATGTCCATCAAAAAAGTACTCGAAAGACACGGATTTGAGGTTGTGGGGGAGGCCGAAAACGGAATTGAGGGCGTCGCAAAATATCTGGAGCTGAAGCCTGACCTTGTGACAATGGACATCACGATGCCTGAGATGACGGGAATTGAGGCGCTCAAAAACATCTGTCAGCAGGACCCGAACGCCAAAGTGGTCATGGTGTCGGCCATGGGGCAGGAGGGGCTCGTGCGGGAGGCCATTTTAAGCGGCGCCAAGTCCTTCATTGTGAAACCCTACAAGGAAGAGTTTATCATCAGCACACTGAGTAGCGTATTGGCCTGACGGGGCGACCGTCGGGCAGGGGGTGTTAAATTGCCTGATTTTTCTACGGATTCACTATTCGACCTGTTTATCTTTGAAACGGAGCAGAACTTAGCGCAAATTGAGCAGTCGGTGCTCGCGTGCGAAAAGACCGCCGCCTACTCAAAAGAGCTCGTCGACGAGATTTTCCGGGTCATGCACACGGTCAAGGGCTCTGCCGCCATGATGCAGTACGACGGCATTTCCCGCTTCGCCCATAAGATGGAGGACCTGTTTTCCATCCTCCGGGAGGATTCGCAGGCTCAGTACGACGTCGAGACCCTGACAGACCTGGTGCTCACGAGCATCGACTTCATTAAGTCGGAGCTCGCAAAACTCACTGCGGGCAAGTCCGCGGACGGGGACGCGGGAGAGCTTGAAGCGCGCATCGCCCTTTTTGCCAAAGGGCTGAGGGGCGCAAAAGAGGCGCCTCATCCGCCCGAAAACGCGCAGCCGCAGGCGGCGCAAAAAGGGCCGCAAGAATCCCCCGAGCCCCCCGGAGAACACCGGTACAGGGCTACGGTCTTCTTTGAAGACGGCTGCATGATGGAGAACATCCGGGCGTTCGACATCGTCCATAAGCTCGGGGAGTTTGCGCTCGATATCACCCACATTCCGGCCGACATCATTGACGACGATACCTGTGTCGACGTCATTCGCAAAAGCGGCTTTACGGTGGAGTTCTCGGCCGATTTGTCCTACGACGAAATGACCCGATTTTTCATGAAGCAGGTGTTTTTAAAGGACCTTGCGCTCACGGAGAGCGCCGAGGGCGAAGTCTTGGATGCGCAGGAGGAAAAACCGCGGGGCGGGGGAATGCCGGCGCCCGAAAAAGAGCGCCTTGCGGAGCGGGAGACGGCCGCCCCCATGACAAGCTCCATCATCAGCGTCGGCGTCGCAAAGCTCGACAGGCTCATGGACCTCTTAGGGGAGCTCGTCATCGCCGAGGCGATGGTCATTCACAACCCCGAAATTAAAAAGCTGCAGCTCGAGAGCTTTCAAAAGGCGGCCGGGCAGCTGCGCAAAATCACGGGGGAGATGCAGGACCTCGTCATGTCGGTGCGCATGGTGCCCCTCGCCACCACCTTCCAGCGCATGAACCGCATCGTGCGGGACATGAACCGCAAACTCGGCAAGGACGTCGAGCTGAAAATCGTGGGCGAGGAGACCGAGGTCGACAAGAACATCATCGACCACATCGCCGACCCCCTGATGCACCTCGTGCGCAACTCGGTCGACCACGGCGTCGAGGAGGCGGAAGAGCGGGCCGCCTGCGGCAAACCGCAGCGGGGCGCTGTCACGCTCGAGGCCAAAAACGACGGCGGAGACGTGCTCATCATCGTGCGGGACGACGGCAGGGGGCTTGATAGAGACGCCATTGCGCAGCGGGCGGGAGAGCGCGGGCTTTTGACAAAGCCGGCGCCCGAGATGACCGACAAAGAGGTCTATTCCCTCATTTTCCTGCCCGGGTTTTCCACAAACGACGTCATCACCGAGTTCTCGGGCAGAGGCGTAGGGCTCGACGTCGTCGTGAAAAACATTGAGGAGGTCGGCGGAAGAGTCACGGTCGAGAGCGTCAAGGGGCGGGGAAGCGCCTTTATCATGAAGTTCCCGCTGACCCTCGCCATTGTGGAGGGCATGAACCTCAGGGTCGGCGCATCCCTCTACACGCTGCCCATCACCAACATCCGCGAGTCCTTCAGGCCGAAGGCCGGCGAAACTTTTGAGGACCCGGACGGCAACGAGATGATCATGGTGCGGGGGAAGTGCTATCCCGTCCTCCGGCTCTACGACCTCTTCGACATCCCGTCCGACGTCACCGACCCCTCCGACGGAATTCTCATCATGGCCGAAAACGGCGACAACACCATCTGCCTCTTTGCCGACGAGCTTTTGGGGCAGCAGGAGGTTGTGGTCAAGGCCATGCCGCAGTACATCAAAAAGACAAGAGGGCTTTCCGGCTGTACGCTTTTAGGCGACGGACAAATCAGTCTGATTTTGGACGTCGGCGGCATCATCGCCGCGAAGGGGCAGCCTTAACAGCGCATGCGCAAAACTATATAAACACGGAGGAGAGAAGCGATGGACGACCTGCTTACCGGCGGAGTAGCGCTGGATGAGGACACGCAAAAAAACCGGTTTCTGACCTTCATGGTGGACTCGGAATCTTACGGGCTTGAAATCAGCGTCGTAACCGAGATCATCGGAATTCAGGAAATCACGAAAATCCCGGAGACCCCCGACTTTATCAAAGGCGTCATCAATTTGCGCGGAAGAGTCATTCCGGTCATGGATGTGCGGCTGCGCTTCCGCAAACCGCCGCTCCAGTACGACGACCGCACCTGCATCGTCGTGGTCGACATGCAAAAGCTGTCGGTCGGACTCATTGTGGACAGCGTCTCGGAGGTGCTCTCGATTCAGGAGGAGGACATTGTGCCGCCGCCCGAGTTCAACACCACGAAAAACCGCTATGTCCGCGGCATTGCCAAGACCGGCGGCAGCATTAAAATGCTGCTCGACTGCAACCGGCTGCTGACTGAGGACGAGGTGGCCGAGACTTCCAAAGTCGCGGCCGAGGCGCTGCAGTGCGCCGCTGCGGGCGCTTAGAAGACAAGGTCGGGCGCACCGGCGGCAAAAAAACCAGGGACAGACAGGCCGGGGGGGCCGGCGGCAAAAAACAGGGGATAGCGGCCGGGGACGTCTGGTCGCAAAGACCAATGTAAACAAAGCCGGGAGGGAGCCCGGCCGCAAATAAACACAGGGATAACAAAGGACAAGCAGGCCGGGGGCGTCCGGCCGTTAGGACCAGCGAAAGCAGGCCGGGGGCGTCCGGCCATGAAGACCAGTGAAAGCAGGCCGGGGGCGTCCGGCCATGAAGACCAGCGAAAGTCGGCCGGGGGCGTCCGGCCGCAATACACAGGTGCAAGCCCGTGGCCGGGAGCGACCGGAGGTTTATTTTTCGCGGGCGGGCGACGTGTACAACAAATTTATATAGGAAATAGGGTGTTACTATGGCGTGGTTTCGGAATATGAAAATCGGCAAAAAACTGATTGCGGCATTCCTGTTCATCGCGGTTATCACGGCGGTCGTATCCACCATCGGGGTCATGTCTTTGAACAAGGTGATTGACCTCGACACCTACATGTACGAATACATGACTGAGCCGATCGTCCACCTGTCCAACATCAGAGAGCTGTTCCAGCGGCTCCGGGTCGAGACCCGGGACGTGATCACGGCGGCCGACACGGCCCAGATTGCCGAAAAAGAGCAGAACATCACCGACATCCGCACTGAGTTCGGGGAGAGCGTGGCGCAGCTCGAAGCGCTGCTGGCGGAGGACTCCGAGGAGATGAAGCAGCTCTACAACAATTTCTCCTCAGTGAGAAGCGCCTACATAGCCGATTTGGAAACGCTGCTCGCCTATGCGAGAGCGAACAGCGATGCCGAGGCCCTGGCGCTGATGCAGGGGAACATGAAATTGTCGGCGGAAGCGGAAATGGACGCCATTGACGCCATGGTCACCTATAAGCGGGAGGCCGCCTCCGACACCGCCGACGCCAACGCGAGCACCGCCGCGGTCGCAAACACGACCATGCTCATCGGGCTTGGATTTTCGTTCGTTCTCTCCATCGTGCTCGGCATGGCGATGAGCCGGATTCTCAGCAAGCCCATGAGGGAGATGGTGGCGGTCGCCGAGAAAATTGCGGGCGACGACCTCAACGTCGAGGTCACTTACCACTCCAAGGACGAGATTGGACAGCTCGCCAAGGCCTTCACCCAGATGATTGACAACCTGAACGGCACGATGGGCAACGTGCGCTCCTCGGCCGAGCAGGTCGCCTACGGCTCGCGGCAGGTCGCGGCCTCGAGCCAGGCCCTCTCGCAGGGCGCCACTGAGCAGGCGAGCTCTGTGGAGGAGCTGACCTCCTCGCTCGAGCAGATTTCGGTGCAGACGCAGCAGAACGCCGAGCACGCCACCGAGGCCAGCAAAATCGCCCTCATGGCCAAAAACGACGCGGTGCAGGGCATTGACCACATGCAGATCATGCTCAAAGCCATGGACGACATCAACGAGGCGTCGGCCAGCATCTCCAAAATCATCAAGGTCATTGACGACATCGCGTTCCAGACCAACATTCTGGCGCTCAACGCCGCCGTCGAGGCGGCCAGGGCCGGTCAGCACGGCAAGGGCTTTGCCGTCGTGGCCGAGGAGGTGCGCACGCTGGCCGCCAGAAGCGCCGACGCCGCCAAGGAGACCACCACCCTCATTGAGGGCTCCATCAAGAAGGCCGAGGGCGGCACCCGCATCGCCAGCGAGACGGCCGATTCCCTCAAGAAAATCGCCGAGGGCGTCACGTCGGCCGCAAGCCTCGTCGAGCAGCTCGCCGTGGCCTCCAATGAGCAGGCCTCCGGCATCGCCCAAATCAACAAGGCCATCAGCCAGGTGTCGGACGTCATTCAGACCAACTCCGCAACCTCCGAGGAGTGCGCGGCGGCCAGCGAACAGCTGTCCGGTCAGGCCGGCATTCTCAAGGACATCATTTCGCGGTTCAAAATGAAAAACCAGCGCGAGTCCGCCCGCGCTGAAGAGGCGGCCCCCGAGTCCGATGGTGAGGACAAGGAGTCCGAGGCCTCAAAGAAGCAGCCGGTCATCAACCTCGGCGGCGCTCCCTACGGTAAATACTCCTACTGACTGCCGGAAAAAGAGTAAAATCCCCACTGGAAGCCGGCGGGAGAACAGCTGTTGTTCTCCCGCCGGCGGTAAGAAGGACGATGGTCATGGTCGACATCACAGACAGCGAACTGCGGCAGCTCTCCGAATACATTCACAAAAAATATGGGATTTACTTAAAAGAGCAAAAGCGGACGCTGGTGACAGGCCGCCTCAGCAGCGTCCTTGAGAAGTACGGCTGCGGCTCTTTTTCGGAGTATTTCACCCATATTAAAAACGACCCCACGGGCGAGGCGGAGCGGACGCTGGTCAATCAGATCACGACAAACTACACCTATTTCATGCGGGAGCCCGCGCACTTCCACTATCTGCGGGACACCGTGCTGCCCATTTTAGAGTCGGGCGTCAAGGACTGCGACCTGCGCATCTGGAGCGCCGGCTGCTCGAGCGGCGAGGAGGCCTATACGCTGGCCTTCATTTTGGACGAGTATTTCAAGGACAAGAGCTGGTGGGACAGAAAAGTGCTTGCGACCGACATCTCGGAAAAGGCGCTTGACAAGGCCCGGCGCGGCGTCTATGAAAAAGCCCACCTCGCCGATTTGCCGCCGCAGTGGCGAATGGACTATTTCGAGCGGGTGGACGACACCAGCATGGCGGTCAAGGACGCGATTAAAAAGCAGGTCATTTTCGCGCCGCTCAACCTCGTGGGCGACCCCTTCAACTTCAAGCGGCAGTTCCATGTCATCATGTGCAGGAACGTGATGATTTACTTCGACCAGAAGACAAAAGTCGAGCTCGTCAACCGGTTTTACGACATCACCGCCCCCGGCGGGTACCTCTTTATCGGTCACACCGAGTCGATTGCGAGTTGGGAATCCAAGTATCGGTACGTCATGCCGGCGCTTTACAGGAAAATTTAGCGGCCAAAGGGAAAACCGGTACAAAACATTTTCATCAAGGGGTGGCCATGACGGACGATAAAAAAATTCGCGTGCTGGTCGTCGACGACAGCATGATGTTTCGGGAGTTCATTTCACGGGGCATTTCGCAGGACCCGAAAATTGAGGTCGTGGCAAAGGCTGTCGACGCCTTTGACGCGAGGGACAAGCTCATTGAGTTTGGGCCCGACGTCATGACCTGCGACATCAACATGCCGAAAATGGACGGAATTGAGTTCATTCGCCGGCTGCTTCCGCAGTATCCGATTCCCGTCATCATCGTCAGCACGGTCAGCGAGGCCGTGCTCGACGCCATGGAGGCGGGGGCCGTGGAGTTCATCGGCAAGCCCACGGGAGGGCCCGGCGGCGGGACGAGCGATTTCTTTGCCGAGCTCATCACGAAAATCAAGGCTGCGGCGTCGGCGAGGGTGACAGGCTCTGCGGCGCCGGCGCTGCGGCAGGTCGCGGGCGGGCCGGAGGGGGCCGACCGCAGGAAAGTCATTGCCATCGGCGCCTCCACGGGCGGCACCGAGGCCATTTTCCATGTGCTCTCGGCCCTGCCCCCCACGCTGCCCGGCATTGTCATTGTGCAGCACATTCCGCCCATGTTCTCAAAGCTCTTCTCCGAGCGGCTCGACCGGCTGACTGGGCTCTCGGTCAAGGAGGCCAAATCCGGGGACCGCGTCGAGCGGGGGCGGGTGCTCATTGCGCCGGGGGACCGGCACATGCGGCTGGTCAAACGGGGCGGCGGCTGCGCCGTCGAGTGCTTCGAGGGTGAAAAGGTCAACGGGCACTGCCCCTCGGTCGACGTGCTCTTTAAGTCGGTGGCCAAAGAGCTCGGCGGCAACGCCATCGGCGTCATTTTGACCGGCATGGGCGCCGACGGCGCGCGGGGCCTGCTTGAAATGCGCCAAAAGGGCTGCCGAACCATCGGCCAGGACGAGAAGAGCTCGGTCGTCTATGGCATGCCCAAAGTGTCCCACGACATCGGCGCCGTCGAATATCAGATGGAGCTCTCCAAAATCCCCGCCATGCTCGTCTCGCTGGCGCAAAAGGACCTGTCCGCGAAAGCGGGCGGGCACCCCCCGGCCTCAAGATAAGTTCCGGCTTTAAAGCCAGCTTTGCCCGACCCATACGCCGGGCTTTTTTGGCCGACTTAAAAATTTGAAATTTGAAAGCGGGCGCGGGTTCTGTTATAATTTACCTGGCGGCGGGGAATCCTGACCGTCGAATTTTGACGAACGCCGTCGGCAGACGGCTGTTGTCTTGCGCCCGGAGGAGCTCATGCGCCGAAAATTCAAAACATTTCTGTCTATTTACCTGTGTATTACACTTCTTACAGGTCTTTTCCTGCCCTCGCAGGCCGCCGGCTTCCCGGACGAGGCCGTCATATTTATGCAAACAACCTTCGAAACGCCTACGGCGCCCTCACAAGCCGCGGACTTCCCGGACGAGGCCGTCATGGCCGATGTCGCCGCCCATCTGTGTGAGTCGACTCCCTCGCCGGGCTTGGGCTCCGTCGGCGGGGAGTGGGCGGTCATGGGCCTTGTCCGCGCCGGAGCCGCAGTTCCGGACGGGTATTATGAGGCCTATTACGCAGGTCTATTGAGTGATGTAAATGCTCAAAAGGGCGTCCTCTCGGACAGGAAATACACCGAATACGCCCGCGTCATCCTCGCTTTGACAGCGCTTGGAACGGACCCCACGGACGTTGCGGGGTATGACCTGCTTCTCCCGCTCGGCGACTACGACAAGACGGTCTGGCAGGGGTTAAACGGGCCGGTCTGGGCCCTCATCGCCCTTGACAGCGGCGGCTACGACATGCCGGCAAACGCCGGCGCAAAGACGCAGGCGACAAGGGCGCTCTACCTTGAGGCCATTTTGGCTTCGCAAAATCCGGACGGCGGCTTTTCACTTGCGGGCGGCGCGTCCGACCCCGATATGACCGGCATGGCGCTGCAGGCCCTGGCCAAATACCGGGAGCGCGAGGACGTGGCGGCCGCCGTGGAGCGTGCGCTTTCCTGCCTGTCGGAGCAGCAGCGCACGGACGGCTGTTTTGAGACAAATGGGGTGCCCACGCTTGAGGGCACCGCGCAGGTCGTCGTCGCCCTGTGCGAGCTCGGCGTCCCCTTGGACGACCCCCGGTTTGTCAAGGAAAATGGCGGGCTTGCCGAGGGCCTCATGCGCTTTTACAACGGGAACGGCAGCTTCCGGCACGACCTTGCGGGGGGCGGGGACGACCTCATGGCCACTGAGCAGGGCTTTTACGCCCTCGTCGCGGCCCATCGTGCACGGCAGGGGCTCCAGAGCCTCTACCGCATGGGGGACGCGCTAAAACTGCTCAGCGAGGTGGGGGACGCCGGGCTGCCCGGCCGGCACAAGGACGTCAAGCCTGCGCCGGTCATACTTGCCGACGCCGCGTTTTCCGACATCGGGGGCCTTGAAAGCGGCACCGCAATTTTGGCGCTTGCCGCGAGGGACATTCTCTCGGGCCGGGGCGACGGCAGATATGACCCCGAGGGCTCCATGACGAGAGCCGAGTTTTGCAAGGCCGTCGTGTGCGCGCTGGGACTGACCCCCGCCCCGGACAGCCGGTTTTCCGACGTCGCCCCGGACAGCTGGTACGCGGGCTATGTCGGCGCCGCCGCCCGCTACGGCATCGTAAACGGCGTGACGGATGTAACCTTTGCGCCGGCCCGCACCATCACGCGGCAGGAGGCGGCCGCCATGCTCATGCGGGCGGCAAAGCTCGCGGGGCTTGATAGGGAATATGACGACGCTGCCGTCACCTCGCAGCTTGCCGCTTTTGACGACGCACGCCTGGTCGCCCCCTTCGCCCGCGAGGCGTTCGCCTTTTGCTACGGCGAGGGCATCTATGACGACAGCCAGATGGAAATCCGCCCGACCGTCCCGGTCACGCGGGCCGAAGTCGCGCAGGCACTTTGGCACCTCCTGTCGGCCGCCCTGCTGGCGTAAGGGGGGCGTGCGATGAAGAGAACTTCACGGAAAATTCTCATTGCCGCAAGTATTGTCGCCCTGCTCCTGGCCGCCTTTTTGTGGGGCTGCGGCGCGGCGGAGAGAGCACCGGCGCCCGGAAAGGCGGCGGCCCCCGTCACGGCGCAGCCGGAGGGGCAAACCGCCCTGCCGGCGGAAGCGCCACCGGCGGAAGAGGCACCGGCGGAAACGCCGCAGGGGGAAGCGCCCGCCCCCGCTGCGGCTCGGCCGGAGCAAGCGGAGGCAGAAACACAAGGGGGGGCAGGGGAGGAAGCAGAGGAGTCCGACAGCCGCCTCACCTGCACCGTCTCCATCCGGTGCGACACGCTGCTCTCGAATT
>DATMXT010000090.1:0-2889 GCA_035561375.1 Terriglobales bacterium
ATATTGTCGACATCAACAATTCTCAAACCCTAGAAGCAAGGACAAATGCCGAAGGAGTGATAGCGCCTGTCAACGATGCTGTATTAGCCATCGCAGAACAATATGAGAAGGGAAACATCGGAGTATTCGCGCTTAATATTACGTGCAACACAGTGGAAGCCAAGAATATTCTTAAACAAACCTACGTTAAGGCACTTGAGCCGCATTATGTCGAAAAATATGAAAAAACCGGAATCCCTGTAATCTATATCGATGTACCGGATAAACCTGATTATGAAAATGGTGTATATTGATTGAAGATTTGCAGAAGCGAAAAACGCCGCCTTGCACTTTTCCTTGTTATTTTCATCTCCTGCGTGTGGGCCTATTTTCTATGGGCCGACCACACGCGCTGGGGCGGGACACTCTACCTGAATGGTGCCGGCGAGAGTAAACGGGCCGCTGCCGACGCCAGCGAATACTACATGGACAACCCCCGTGACAGATTGGATGCGCTGCTGCGGAAAAGCCCGGGGAAAGAGGTCAGAGCCTTTGTCATTTTTGACGGCTATTACCCTGCCGAGGCCGTCTTTACCCTCCCGTGCGACCGGGTCTATACGCTCTATGTCATCGCTCCCGACATCGGATTCCGGTATGCCTACGCGCTGAGCAGTCCTGTCGACAGTGTCGGGGAAGCGTTGGCAGCCTTTACCGAAGCAGTTCAGAAGAGCGTTGAACTCTACGAAAAGGGTGAGTATCTCCACATGTTCTCGGACGGCAATTCAACCCCCCAGGATGTGCTGGGCGCCTATGCAAATGGTACTCTATACATCAAGTCGGTCTCAGTTGAGGACACCGCGCAAAACCTTAAGGAGCTCTATTCACAGGATATCGTCGGCTCGGTCAACGTCCATTGGATTGACGACCCTTGGACTTTTTTTGGATACTACAAAAAGTTCCCGACCTATGTCGAGGACCCGGCTGCGGCCTACTGAGACTTCATGTGGAGCGAGAGCGTCCGTTTTACCGGATCGTCGGACTGTCTTATTGGCTTTTAACGCAAACATAAAGAACTTCGGGGCACTGCTTGGAAGTTCTTTATGTTTGTGCGGCAAATTTCATCGCCTGGTAGTCATCCTCTTGACAATATTGACAAGAACTTGTATAATACCTTGTATATTTAAGACAAAGGCGAGGATGGGGAGAAAGCGGCGGAGTTCGCGGCCAAGAGAGCTGCCGGCAGGTGCGAGGCAGCGCGCGCACCGCATCGCGATAAGTCACCCCGGAGCAGCCGGCCCAAAGTTTTGTGAAAACCCTTATGGGGCACAAAGCCTGTAGGTGCGGACGGAGGCCAACCGTTATCATACGGCGGCGCATCGTTATTGCGGTGCGGACAAAGAGGCGCGCACAAGCGCGCAAAAAGAGTGGTACCGCGGACTTAAAGTCCGTCTCTTGCAGCAGTGCAGGAGACGGACTTTTTTCATCACAAGGAGGAGACTATGGCTAAAGAGATATCGAAAGTGTACGACCCGAAAGAGGTCGAGGACCGGCTTTACGCGGGGTGGGAGTCGAAAGGGTATTTTACCGCCGACAACCAGAGCGAGAAAGAGCCCTTTACGATTGTGCTGCCGCCCCCCAACGTCACGGGGCAGCTGCACATGGGGCACGCGATGGACGAGACGCTGCAGGACATTTTGACCCGCTATAAGAAAATGTGCGGCTATGAGGCGCTGTGGCTGCCCGGCGTCGACCACGCCGGTATCGCGACCCAGATCAAGGTCGAGGAGATGCTGCGCAAGGAGATGGGGCTGTCCCGGCAGGAGCTCGGCCGCGAGAAGTTTTTGGAGCACGTCTGGGCCTGGAAAGAGAAGTACGGCTCCAACATCGTCAACCAGCTGCGCAAGCTGGGCTCTTCGTGCGACTGGACCCGCGAGCGCTTCACGATGGACGAAATGTGCTCGCGCGCCGTGCGGGAGGTCTTTGTCGACCTGTACAACAAGGGCCTCATCTACAAGGGCAACCGCATCATCAACTGGTGCCCCCACTGCAAGACGGCGCTGTCCGACATTGAGGTGGAGTTTGCCGAAAAGGCGGGCCACCTGTGGCACATCAAGTATCCGCTCGTGGACGGCAGCGGCTATATCGTCTGCGCGACGACCCGGCCCGAAACCATGATTGGGGACACCGGCGTCGCCGTGCACCCGGAGGACGAGCGGTACACCTCCTTTGTCGGCAAGACCGCCATTTTGCCCCTTGTCGGCCGCGAGATTCCGATTTTCGCCGACGACTATGTCGAGCGGGAGTTTGGCACCGGCTGCGTCAAGGTCACGCCCTCCCACGACCCAAACGACTTTGAGATGGGCGTGCGCCACGGGCTCGACTTCATCAAGGTCATTGACGACGACGGAAATATGGCTGAGAACACCGGGAAATACGCCGGTATGGACCGCTACGAGGCCCGCAAAGCTATTGTGGCCGACCTTGAGGCGGGCGGGTATCTGCTGAAAATCGAGGAGCTGCCCCACAACGTCGGCACCTGCTAC
This sequence comes from Terriglobales bacterium, assembly GCA_035561375.1. Classification (GTDB taxonomy): domain Bacteria; phylum Bacillota; class Clostridia; order Oscillospirales; family Feifaniaceae; genus DATMXT01. Next base: position 2,523 of record DATMXT010000090.1, read on the forward strand.
CGCTGCTCCACCGACATCGAGACCATGACGTCAGAACAGTGGTTTGTCAAAATGAAGCCTTTGGCCGAGCCCGCCATTGAGGCGGTGCGCACCGGCGACATCCGGTTTGTGCCGCCCCGCTTTGCCGGCACCTATTTCAACTGGATGGAAAACGTGCGCGACTGGTGCGTCTCAAGGCAGCTCTGGTGGGGCCACCGCATTCCGGCCTTCTACTGCGAGACTTGCGGTGAGATGACGGTCTCGAAAGAGGACATCACGGCCTGCCCCAAGTGCGGCGGGCCGGTTCATCAGGAGGAGGACGTGCTCGACACCTGGTTCTCGTCGGCCCTCTGGCCCTTTGAGACGCTGGGCTGGCCGGACGACACGG
>DATMXT010000091.1:0-3289 GCA_035561375.1 Terriglobales bacterium
GTGCAGGTCATCGCGATTGACACCTTTGTCAAGCACGCGACGGTCGCCCGGCAGCTGGCACTTAGTGGGCTGGACGCGCCCGCCATCAAAAAGGCGGTGTGGCATGCCGGATAAGGGCCGGCTTGACGCCCTGCTCGTCTCCCGCGGCCTTGTCGAGAGCCGGGAGCTCGCCCGCTCGGTCATCATGGCGGGACATGTGCTGGTCGACGGGGACAGGGAGGATAAGCCGGGGCGCATGGTGGCGGCGGACGCCCAAATTGAAGTCAAAAACTACGAAAAAAAATACGTCAGCCGCGGGGGATATAAGTTAGAGCGCGCAATAGAGGCGTTCGGCCTCGACCTCACGGGCGCCGTCTGCATAGACGGCGGCGCGTCGACGGGCGGCTTCACCGACTGCATGCTCCAAAACGGGGCGGCGAAAGTCTACGCCGTAGACGTCGGCTACGGGCAGCTCGCGTGGTCTCTCAGGAGCGACCCGCGCGTCGTCTGCGTGGAGCGCACCAATCTCCGATATCTCACAAAAGAGCAAATTCCGGAGCCGGTCGACTTTGTCTCGGTCGACGTCTCTTTCATCTCGCTGGCCCTTGTCATGCCGCCCCTTGCCGCGCTGTTGAGAGAGGGCGGGGGGGCCGTCGCCCTCATCAAGCCGCAGTTTGAGGCGGGGCGCGAGAAAGTCGGCAAAAAAGGGGTCGTGCGCGACCCCGGAACCCATATTGAAGTCATTGAAAAAATCGTCACACTCGCCCCGCAGTGGGACGTCAAGGTGGCGGGGCTGACTTTTTCGCCCATCCGGGGGCCGGAGGGCAACATTGAGTTTCTCATTCACTTGCTCAAAGGAGTCGAGGGGACGGACGTGAACTTTGCGCCCGACATCAAAGCCGTGGTGGCCGCGGCGCACGGAGGGTTAACGTGAAAATCAATCTCATTGCAAGCCCAATCAAGGACTCCGGCATGCAGGTGGCGCGGCAGACGGCCTCTCTCCTCACCGAGTGGGGGGCGGACGTCTGGGTCGACGAGGCGGTGGCCCACTTTTTCGAGGGCAACGTCGTCTCGGCGCCCAAGGAGGCCTGCCTGTCGGGGGCCGACGCCGTCATTGCCATCGGCGGGGACGGGACTTTCCTCAAGGCGGCGACCGCGGCGGCGCAGGTGCGCGCCCCCGTGCTCGGCGTCAACCTCGGGCGCACCGGCTTTTTGGCCGAAGTCGAGACCGGGGAACTCCAGCTCCTGCGCCGGCTCTTCGAAGGGGACTACAAAGTCGAGCAGCGCATGATGCTGCAGGCCTCGGTGCGGCGGGGCGGCAAAGTCCGCTACCGGGGGCTCGCCTTGAACGACGTCGTGCTCCACCGGGGAATGGTGTCGCGGCTCCTGACGATGCAGGTCCTCTGCAACGGCGGATTTATCAGCACCGTCAGAGGCGACGGGCTGGTCATTTCGACGCCCACCGGCTCCACCGGCTACTCGCTGTCGGCGGGCGGGCCCATCATCGACCCCAAGACCGCCTGCATCGCGATGGTGCCGGTCTGCTCCCACTCGCTGGCCAGCCGCGCCATCATTTTCGAGGCCGCCTCCAAGCTCGCGGTGACCCCCGAGATGGAGGAGGGCAGGGACGCCTATTTATCGCTCGACGGGGCCGCCAGCTTCCTGCTGCTGCAGGGCGACGTCGTCGCCATTCAAAAAGCGCCGGTCACGGCTCAAATCATAAGACTGAAACCTGATAATTTTTACGAGATACTTCAAAACAAATTCAAAGAGGGGGATGGAACATGAAGCTGAAAAGGCACGCGAAAATCCTTGAAATCATCAATTCAAAAGTCATCACTACACAGGAAGAGCTGGTGGAAGAGCTCAACAACGCGGGATTCAAGGTGACGCAGGCCACCGTGTCGCGGGACGTCAAGGAGCTGCGGCTCATCAAGGTGCAGGCCGACTCGACCTACCGCTACTCGGTCGGCTATCAGCCGTCCGCCCGCGGCCGCATCATTCCGCGGTACACCTCCATCATCCGGGAGACCATCGTCAACATCGACCATGTGAATAACCTCGTCGTCGTGGTCTGCCACTCCGGCATGGCCAACGCCGCGGCCGAGGCCATTGACGTCTCGGAGATGCCGGGCGTCGTCGGCACCATTGCGGGCGACAACACATTCCTCGCCGTCATGCGCACCGAGGAGGACTCGCTCGCCTTCATTGAGGAACTGAACAACATCATCAACGGCTGATAAGACGCTATGCTGAAAAGCCTGTATATTGAGAACATCGCAGTCATCGACCGGCTTGACATAGAGCTCTCAGAGGGCTTTACGGTGCTGACCGGAGAGACCGGCGCCGGCAAGTCCATCATCATTGACGCCATCGGGTTGCTCCTTGGCGGCAGAGTCTCCCGCGACCTCATTCGGTCGGGGGAGAGCGCTGCCGCCGTTTCCGCGCTCTTTGAAGGCTCAGGCGGCGAGACCGGTGAGACGGCTCATGAAATCAGCATTGAGCGCACGCTCTCGGCGGACGGGCGCAGCGCGGTGCGCCTTGACGGAAAGCCCGCCACCGTCGCCATGCTCAGAGAGCTCGGGGAGACCCTTGTTAACATCCACGGCCAGCACGACAGTGGCTGGCTGCTCCAGCCGGAGCGGCACATCCTCTTTCTCGACGAGCTTGCGGGGGCGGGAGAGCTGCTCTCGTCCTACCGGGAGAGCTACGACAAGGTGAGCGCCCTCAAGGCCAAAATCGAGGGTCTGCGCATGGACGAAAGGGAGAAGTCCCGCCGGCTCGACATGCTGCGCTTTCAGGTCGGCGAAATCGCGGGGGCAAACCTCGTGCCCGGCGAGGCTGAGAAGTTACATGCGCGGCGCACCGTCATGCAAAACGCGCAGCGCCTCGCCCGCGCGGTCAGCGCCGTCTGCGAAGCCCTCGACCCGGAGGACGGGGAGGGGGCGGTCTCTTTGGCGGGGGCGGCCCTGCGGCAGCTCTCCTCCTGCGCCTCCTTATCGGACAGGCTGTCGGAGCTCGCGGAGCGCCTTGGCAACAGCTATTACGCGCTGACGGACGTCGCCGCCGAAGTGCGGGACTTTTTGGACGAGCTCGACTTTGACCCGGCCGACACCGACCGCGTGGAGACCCGCCTTGACCTCATTCAAAAGCTCTGCCGCAAGTACGGCGACACGGTCGAGGAAGTCATCGCCTACGGCGAGCGGGCGGGGCAGGAACTGTCCGACATTGAGCTGTCGGACGAGCGCATAAACGCTCTTGAAAAGGAGCTCGCCCATGTGTATAATGAATTGACCGCAAAGGCGGAAAA
>DATMXT010000092.1:0-11156 GCA_035561375.1 Terriglobales bacterium
GCCTCGCGGTCAAGGGCGTACAAAATCGCCTTGCGCAGCTCCGGGTTGCCGAAAAAGACGCCGCCTGTGACGTTGAAGACAAGGCTGATGCGGGAGGCGTCGTCGGTCGTGACAAGCTTGTAGTCGTCCGCTGCCGCGTACTCGGCGGCCTTTGTCATCGGCATGCCGCAGTCGAGCACATCGAGCTCGCCGGCCTCAAAACTCTCCAGAGCGTCGTCAGCCGACGGATAGAGCTTGAAAATGAGCTTATCCGTCCGTGGGGAGCCGCCGTAGTAGCCGGCAAACTTCTCAAGCGTGATGGAGGTGCCCTCAACCCGCTCCACAAACTTGAAGGGCCCGCTGCCGACCGGGGCCGTGGCGGCGGGGGCCGTGACCCAGTTCTCCTGCCCCTCATAGAGGTGTTTTGGCAGAATGCTCGCGCCGTCCTGCGCCAAGGTGTACAGGAGGAAGGGCTCATAGCGGGTGAGGTGGATGACAAACTGCGTGTCGCTTGTGACCTCGACGCTTTCGATGCCGGCCAGCTGCTCGGCAAGCACGCCCTGCTGGGCTTTAATGCCCTCGAGCGTAAACTTGATATCGGCGCCGGTCAGGGCCTGTCCGTCATGCCAGCGAATGCTGCCGGAGCGCAGCGTCATTGCAATGTCGGTGGCGCCCTCGGGGTAGTCCCACTCCGAGACGAGGTCGCCCGCAAGCTCTCCGGTGCCGGTGACGCGAAAGAGGCGGGAGAAGAGATTTTGGACGAGGGCCGGGTCCCCCTCGTCAACCACGCAGGGGTTGAAGGTGTAGGGCAGGGTCAGGAGCGGGAGCCGCAGTTCACCCTTCTTTGCGGCCTCCTCGAGGTTATGCTGGGCGGGGGTCTCCTTGTCGGCGCAGCCGGCAAATGAAATCAACAAAAGCGCTGCCGCGAGCAGCGAAAAAATTCTTCGCATGGGCCGGTCTCCTTAATGTTCAATATTCTCTGATATTCTACTACATCTTTTGCGATTTTTCAAATCCAAGTTGCGAGCCCACCCGCAATTTGATATAATCTACCCAAAGAGTTCATAGAAAGGACTTGTTTTTTGCCGTATGGGACTTGAGAGCTATCTTGCGATTGGGGTTGCCGCGGGGCTCCTCCTGCTTGCCGTCATGACGGCGGCATGGGGGAGGCGGTCAAGAGAGGACGGCGAGCGGCTGCGGGGCGACCTCATGGCCGAGCTGCGCTCCCTGCGCGGGGAGACCGAGGGCGCTGTCGGCAAGTCGGTGTCGGCGCAGAGCGCCGCGTGGGAGCAGCAGGACAAGCGGCTCGCCGAGCTGACGGCGGGGCTGACCTCGCGGCAGGAGATTTTGCAGCGCACCGTCAGCGAGCGGCTCTCGGTTGTCGAGCGGCAGCTCGAGGGCATCCGCACGGCGACCGCGGCAAGTCTTGCCGAAATCCGGGCCGACAACAGCGAAAAGCTCGAGGCCATGCGCAAGACCGTCGACGAGAAGCTGCAAAAGACCTTGGAGGAGCGCATCGGCCAGTCCTTTAAATTGGTGGGCGAGCAGCTCGAGCAGGTCTACAAGGGACTTGGAGAGATGCAGCAACTGGCCTCCGGTGTGGGGGACCTGCGCCGCATGCTGGGCGGCGTCAAGACGCGGGGCGTCTGGGGCGAGTACCAGCTGGCCGGCATTTTGGAGCAGCTGCTGCTGCCTGAGCAGTACGCCGTCAACGTCCCGACGGTGCCGGGCTCCAGGGACCCGGTCGAGTTTGCCATCAAGCTGCCGGGCGACGGGGGAGAGGTCGTCTACTTACCGATCGATTCGAAGTTTCCGCTTGACGCCTATGACGAGCTGGCGCAGGCGGCCGAGGCCGGGGACGCCGGAAGGGTCGACGCCGCCTTAAAGGCCTACCGGCTGCGGCTGCGGGCTTTTGCCAAGACCATTCGGGACAAGTATGTCGCGCCGCCCGCCACCACCGACTTTGCCATCATGTTTTTGACGACCGAGGCCATGTACGCCGAGGCCGTCAAGCTCGGGCTGGTCGACGAGCTGCAGCGGGACTACAAAGTCTCCATCACGGGGCCGACCACGATGGGGGCGCTTTTGAATTCCCTTCAGATGGGCTTTCGCACGCTGGCCATTCAAAAGCAGTCGTCTGAGGCCTGGCGGGTGCTGGGGGCCGCAAAAACCGAGTTCGACAACTTCTACAAAGTACTTGAGAGCGCCCGCAGCCGTCTGCGGCAGGCCGACGACGACCTTGACAAGCTCGTGGGCACCCGCACGAGGGCCATCAACCGAGAGCTGCGCAGAGTCGAACGGCTGCCCGAGGAGGACGCCAAGACTCTCATCGGCGACTGAGGGCGGACCTTAGTTCGCAATTGACAATCGCGCATGGGCGGCTATAATGAATAGTTAGATATCACTTTTGTATAAAAAGGAGTATGGCGATGGACAAGAACTTGAAATCGGTCATAGACAAGCGCATTGACCGGGCCGCGGCGGCGCTTGAGAAACACGGCTTCACGGTCATTCGGGTGGGCTCGAAAGAGGAAGTCATCCCCGCCATTGCGGGCTATGTCAAAGAGGGCGACGTCGTCGGCATCGGCGGCTCCATGACCCTGTTTGAGACCGGCGTCATCGACTGGCTGCACACGAACGGCTGCAAGCTCCTCGACCGGTACGAAAAAGGGCTCACGGGGGAGCAGACGAGGGAAATTTTCCGGCAGTCGCTGCTGTCGGACGTCTACCTCGCTTCGGCCAACGCCGTCACCGAGGACGGTCGGCTGGTCAATGTCGACGGCAACGGCAACCGCGTGGCCGCCATGATTTACGGGCCGAAAAGCGTCATCGTCATCGCGGGGTACAATAAGATTGTCGAGGACGTCGAGGAGGCCATTTACCGCATTGAGACGGTGGCGGCCCCCTCCAACACGGCGCGCCTCTCCTGCAAGACCCCCTGCGTCGCCACCGGCCGGTGCATGGACTGCAAGGGCGACACCCGCATCTGCAACCACTACACGGTCTCGGGCAGGCAGTCTATGCCGGGCCGGGTCAAGGTCGTGCTGGTCGAAGAGGAGCTCGGGTATTGATGAAAGCATATTTTGCCTATCTGACGGGCACGCCCTTTGAAAACGGCGCCGCCTCCGGCAGGCACTACAAAGAGGGGCTGCAGTCGATTGCCCCCGGCTATGCCGAAAAGATGAACAACCCGGTCTACGCCGCCGCCACAAAGCGCATTCTGGCGCTGACCGAGGAGGCGCTTCCCCGCTACGTCGAGGAGTGCCGCGGCAGGGCCGCGGGCGCGGAGCTCGACTTCGAGGTCTTCTGGGCCATGATGTGCACGGAGCTCAACAGGCTGTCGTCCGGGTGCACCTCCATGGTCGCGAAGAGGGCGGACGGCTCGGCCGTCATCGCCCACAACGAGGATGAGGAGGACCTTCCGGGGTACCTCTCCATCGCCAAGCTCAAGACGAGCTACGGCTGGTGGTGTACGAGCGACATTTACAACATGCCCTTCGGAAACGGCTACTCCTGGAACAGCCACGGCATTTTGAAGACCATCAACTACACCCACGAGCCGGTGCCCGACCCCACCCGCATCCCCCGCTATTTCGCGCAGCGCCACATTTCGGAGGCCTCGTCCCTTGAGGACTTCAAAAAGCGCTGCCTTGAATTCAAGTGGGGCTCCGGCTTTCACGCCTTTGTCGTCGACGCGAAGACGGGGGAGGCCATGTCGGCCGAGGGCTCGATTGACGGCATGAACTTTGTCACGGTCGGGAAATTCGCCGTCCACACCAACCACTACCTCTACGGCCACTACAGGGACAACGTCTGCACCTCGGGGCACGGCAACCACACGGTTTTCCGCCAACTGTTTGCCATGAACAAGCTGCGTGACCTGCTCGACTCGGGCGCCGACCCGGACGTGGACAGTCTTCGGGATATTCTGAACTTCCGCGACCCGCAGGGCCGCGACGAGTACTCGCTCTTTTTGCCCCATAAGGAGAGCGGCAACGTCACAATCGGCGGCGTGGGGTTTGACACCCGCCGCCCGGACAAAATCGACCTGCTCTTCCAGCCGCTGGGCGAGCGGTACATGGCAAACTGGGATTTGTCCGATATTCTGGGCTGATTCCACCTGTCATCAGCGGCGTGCGCAAATTCATTTTTCATGCGATAAATGCGGTCAATTTGGAGGGGACATGAGTTACTATCTGCTAACCGAAGAGACGGTCGTGGAATATGTCAAAAGAAAACTCCCCGCCTTCACGCAGGGGGAGTTTTGCTGCAAGGAGATCGGTGACGGCAACCTGAACTATGTCTTTCGCGTCTGGCGGGAGGAGGGCCCTTCGGTCATCATCAAGCAGGCCGGCGACTTGTCGCGGCTCTCCAAAGTCGCCTATTCGAAAGACCGCGCCCGCATTGAGGCCGAAATTCTGACGGCCCAAAACGCGTTTGCCGCGGGAGTCGTGCCCGAGCTCTATTTTTACGACCCCGAGATGAACGCGACCGCGATGGAGGATTTGACCGGCCACACCATCATGCGCAAGGCCCTGATGGAGGGCGAGACCTTCCCGCGGTTTGCCGACGACATCACCGAGTTCATGGTCGGCATGCTGCTCGGGACCTCCGACGTCGGCATGAACCACGCCGAGAAGAAGGCGCGGGTCAAGGCGGCCGTCAACCCGGAGCTCTGCGGCATCACCGAGCGGCTCATTTTCACTGAGCCCTACCTCAACCTCGAGGGAAAAAACAAGGTGTTTGAGCCAAACCTGGAGTGGGTCAAAAAGAACCTGTACGAGGACGAGCGCATCAGGCTTGAGGCCGCCAAGTGCAAAATGGCCTTTATGAACAAGGCGGAGGCGCTGCTGCACGGCGACCTGCACACCGGCTCCATCTTTGTCACTGAGGAGTCCACGAAGGTCTTCGACCCGGAGTTCGGCTTTTACGGGCCCATGGGCTTTGACCTCGGCATGCTGACGGCGAATCTGATGTTCGCGTGGGCCAGGGCGACCTGCGCCTACACCGGCAAGTCGCCGCGGGCGCAGTTTGTCGCCTGGCTCGAGGAGACCATTGTCGAGGTCGTTGAGCTCTTCAAGCGCAAGTTTCTCTCTTCCTTTGGCGAGGTTGTGGCCGACCCCATGCTGAAGTCCCGCGGGTTTGCGCCCTGGCTCTTAGGCGAGCTTCTGGCAGACGCCGCCGGCGTCTGCGGGGCTGAGCTCATCCGCCGCACGGTCGGAATGGCGGGGGTTGCGGACCTGCGCACAATAGAGGATGAGGCGGGCAGAGTCACGGCCGAGCGCATTTGCGTCACGGCCGGAAAGCAGCTGATGACCTACCGGTTCCAGAGCATGTCGGGCGACGACTATGTCGAGGCCATGAAGCTCTACCGGTGAGGGGAAAACTGAAAAATATAAAAATAATTCTGAAATATCTACGGGAGTGAAAACATGTTTTTAACCAAGGAACTCGCATTCAAACTGGCGGAGGAGTACGGCACGCCGCTCTACGTCTACTCGGAGGACATTTTGCGGCAGCGGGCCACCGAGCTTGCCACGCTGCTCCCGAACCGGCACTACAAGGCCAGTTATTCGGTCAAGGCCAACAACAACATCGCGCTGCTCAAAATCATCCGCGCGTGCGGACTGGGGGCCGACGCCATGTCCCCCGGCGAAATTCTGACCCACATGGAGGCTGGCTACAAGCCCGGCGAAATTTTCTACATCGCCAACAACGTCTCCCCGGAGGAGATGAAGTTCGCGGTGGACAAGGGCTGTAGAGTCTCGGTCGACTCCATTTCGCAGCTGAAGCTCTACTGTACGCTGGCCCCCGGCGGCAAGGTGTCGCTTAGGCTCAACACCGGCATCGGGCTCGGCCACAGCGACAAGGTCGTCACGGCCGGAAAAAAGACCAAATTCGGCATTGCGCTTGAGGACATCGACGAGGCCAAAGCCATCGCAAAGGCCGCCGGCGTCAAAATATTCGGCATCAACCACCACCTCGGCTCCCTCTTTTTGGAGCCGACCAAGTACCTCGAGGGCGCCAAGAACCTGCTCGCGGCCGCCATGCTGTTTGAGGAGCTCGAGTTCGTCGACTTCGGCGGCGGCTACGGCATGCCCTACGCCCCCGGCGAGGAGCGGCTTGACATTCCCGCCATGCGGGAGCGGCTTGACGCCGTCGTGGCCGAGTTCCTCAAAGTCTACCCGAACAAGGACATCGAGTTCAAGGCCGAGCCCGGCCGGTATATCGTCGCCGAGTGCGGCGAGCTTCTGGGCGGCGTCCACGCCGTCAAGTGCAACTACGGCGTCAACTATATCGGCACAGACCTCGGCTTCAACGTGCTCATCCGCCCCGCCATGTACGACAGCCACCACGAGATGCGGGTGCTCTCAAAGGACGACGAGCAGGAGACCTACACGGCCACCGTCGTCGGCAACATCTGCGAGTCGGGCGACGTGCTGGGCAAGGACCGCCTCTTGACAAAGGCGAAGGAGGGCGACATCGTCTCGGTCGACAACGCCGGCGCTTACGCCTACGCCATGGCTTCAAACTACAATGTCCGCCAGCGCCCGGCCGAGGTGCTTGTCTGCAAGGACGGCGCCGTGAAGCTCATTCGCCGCCGCGACACTTTTGAAGAGCTCTTTGCAAACCAGAAGTGGCTGTACTAAATAAGGGAGGCAACAAATGATTCCGACAAGAGACGAGGCAATCGCAATTTGGAAGAAGTACAACACCGACGAGGCGCTCTACCGGCACGCGCTGGCCGTCGAGGGGGTCATGCGGTACTTTGCGAAAAAAATGGGCGGGGACGTCGAGCTCTGGGGCGTCGTCGGCCTGCTGCACGACCTCGACTACCAGCTCTACCCCGAGGAGCACTGCTTTAAGGCCCGCGAACTGCTCGAGGCCGAGGGCGTGGACGAAGTGATCATCCGGGCGGTGCAGAGCCACGGCTACGGGCTGGTCAACGACGTGACGCCCCAGTCGGACATGGAGAAGACCGTCTTCACCATCGACGAGCTGACGGGGCTGGTCGCGGCCAACGCCGTCATGCGGCCCTCGAAAAGTGTGCTCGACATGGAGGTCAAGTCGCTCAAGAAGAAGTTCAAGGACAAGCACTTTGCGGCCGGCGTCAACCGGGACGTCATTGTGCAGGGCTGCGAAATGATGGGCATGGAGCTTGACGCCGTCATGGAAGACGTCATCATGGGCATGCGGGAAGTGGCCGAGGAGATCGGGCTGAAGGGCGACGTAACGATTAGCTGACGCATGTACGATAAATACGGATATATTTATGAAACGGTATGCCACGACCCCGGGGGCCGTGGCATACTGTGCAACCTGCCGCCGCCGGACCTCGTTTCGGTGGCGGCCGCCTTGCTTGCGGCGCAGAATGTGGTGATTGCCACCGGCTTTCCGACTGCCGGCGTCGGCATCGGCGAGACCGACGGGCCGCCCGGGGCCGCCCGCATCGCCGCCATGCTGACAAGGCTTGGCAAGCGCCCCCTTGTCGTCACCGACGGGCTGTCGGCCGACCTCGTCGCGGGCGCGCTTGCGGCCTGCGCGCCGGGCACGCCGGTGCTGGGCCTGCCGCTTCCGGGGGGCAGGCAGGCCGCCCCCGGCCTTGCGGCAGACCTTGTCATCTCCATTGAGCGCCCCGGCCGGGGCCCCGACGGGCACTACCGCAACATGCGGGGCGAGGTCATCGATTACATGACGGCCGACACCGACTGGCTGCTTGACCTGGCCCCCTCCATCGCCATCGGCGACGGGGGCAATGAGCTGGGCATGGCCGTTGTCAACCCGCGGCTCTCGGCCCGGGTGGCGACCCATATGCTGGCCGCCGGCATTTCAAACTGGTGGGCCTGGGGGCTGTGCGCCCTCATGCAGGCCGAGACAGGCCTTGCGCTGCTGCCTGAGGACTTTGAGGAGCGGCAGGTGCTCGCGGCCTGTGTCGCCGCCGGCGGAGTCGACGGCGTGACACGGAGAAAAGAGCAGACCGTCGACGGGCTGCCCTTTGAGGAGAGCTTGAAAGTGCTGCGGCGGCTGCGGGAGCGCACGCCAGCTCCGCGCTGAGGCGCGGAGCTAAGGGCTAAGGGCTAAGAGCTGCGGGGGCTAAAGCACGAGGCGCATGAGGGCCAGGGCCGTGATGCCGGGCAGGCCGAGTAGCGCCGCCGTCAGCACCGTGACGGCGTTGACGCCGACGACAAGGCCGACCTGGGTCCCCACAATATTGAGCGCAAAGAGCCCCAGGACGCCCAAAACGCCGCGCAAAACGGCTTTGAGCACGGCCTGAAGCGGCCGCGAGAGCAGCACGACGCCGACGACGACGGCGGCGATTAAGAGAAGCGTACCGGTTAAATTCATACGGGCCTCCTTTATTTTATGGGGTTCTCCGCGGCGGCCTCCATTGACCGCTGCTGTTTGGCCGACAGGATCAGGGCGTTTTGCCGCTCAATGACAGACCGGCGCTCGAAAATGAGGGCGTCGATGGCGGCGGAGTCCACCGCCTCGTTGTAGTTGCCCTCGACGATTTCCATGAGCCGGCGAAGATAGCTTATCTCCGGCGTATACTCATTCATGACCGACCAACTCCGCCACATCTTTATTTGGGGTGCGGTTGAACCGCATGATGCTGAAAAGTTCCTCTTTTGAGCCTGTAAAGTAATTCGGCTTTTCATAGCAGGTGAGGGCAGCTTTGAATCCCAGTTCCTTCAACACGGGGAGCGCGTCTTCCGAGATATACCCGAAGGGATAGGTGTAAATGACGGCCCGGGCCCCCATGTAGGACTCAAGCTGGGCCTGAAAGCGCTCAATGTCGGCCGCAAGCGCCGCATGGTACTGCTGCGCGGTCTCGCCCTTCATGCGCCTTGCGCCGCGGCGGGGCCCGGCCTGCCGGTGCATGTCGTAAGAGTGACAGGCGATTTCCACCGAGCCGTCCGACGCCATTTCGGCCACCTCCTCCCAGGTCACATAAGAGTAGTTGATATTGTGGTCGGGATTTGACGAAAACTGCTCGGAGAAGACGCCGATGACGCTGACGGTCGCCTTAAAGCCGTACTGTTTTAAAAGCGGCCAGGCATAGGAGTAAAAGCTCTCGTACCCGTCGTCAAACGTGAGGACGACCGGCTTTTCGGGCAGCGGCGCGCCGGTCTCGGCGTGGTCGACGAGTTGTCCGATTGAAACCGACTCGTAGCCGTGTTCCTGCAGATATTTCAGGTCGCTTTCAAACATGGCGGGCGAAATGGTGTACCGGCCGAGCTTCGACGTGTCTTTTAGCAAATGGTGATACATGATCACCGGAACCCGCAGACCCGCCGGCGCTATGGTCCGGCGGGCGGCCCCCGACCCCATCGTGACGGCAAGCGTGATGAGGATGACGCTGGCGGCAACCATGCGCTTGAACGTATTTCTCTGCTTCATCCACATACCCCCGAAACATGTCTATGTGGGACAATCGCCCGATAGTACACCGGCGGCGGGGGGCGGGAAATTTCTGAAAGCCACCTGCGCCTGAAAAATACGGGAGGAATTTATGAAAATCGCGGTACTCGGCCTTGGCGGCGTCGGCGGGTTTGTCGGCGGCGCCCTGACAAGGGTCAATCAGGACATTTATTTTTGCGTGCGGGGCGCAAATCAAAAGGCCATTCGTGAAAATGGCCTTCTGGTCGACTCCAAACTGCTGGGCAGCTTTACGGCCCGCCCCGCCATGGCGGAGGAGGACGCCTCGGAAATCGGCGTCGCCGACGCCCTCATCATCGCCTGCAAGGGAAACGCGCTGAAAGAGGCCTGCGCCGCCGCCGCCCCCATGGTCGGGGCGCGCACCCTGGTGCTGCCGCTCTTAAACGGCCTTTTGGTGTCGGAGCTCATGGAGGGGCTGCTGCCGCCCTGCGACCTGGCCGACGGCATCATTCACATCTTCTCCCACATTGAAGGGCCGGGGCATGTGGTGCAGGAGGCCGGAAGCTGCACGGTCAAAATGGGCATGCGGGGCGGCGGCCCCAGACCGCCCGCCATGGTAGAGCTCGCCCGCATTTTGAATGACGCCGGCATTCCGGCGCTGCTGCCGGACGACATTGCGTTTGAGAGCTGGATGAAGTTCGCCCTCATGTGCGGCAACAGCGTCATTTTCGGGCTCTACGAGGGGCCTGCCGGAGTGGTGCGGGCCGACCCCGGCCACGAAGAGGTCTGCCGCGCCGTCTGGGAAGAGCTTGTCCGGGTCGCCTGCGCAATGGGCGTGGCGCTGCCGGCCGACCTCGTCGACCGGTATTTCGCCGAATTCGAGGCCAATCCGCCCGGCACCGTCACCTCCCTTTACCGCGACCTCAGAGACGGAAAGCCGCCGGAGCAGACGGAACTCGCACATATCGTGGGGAGGCTTGTCATGCTGGGCAGACAGTGCGGGGCCGCGACGCCGCTGCATGAAAAAATGTTTGAGAAGTTCGGAGGCAGGCTATGAGCAAATTTGTGATTGAAACGCGCTTCTGGGACATTTTCCCGGACGCCCTCTTTGCCGTCGTCCTGGCAAAGGGCATTGACAATGAATCCGACAACCCCGCGGCGCGGGCGCTGCTGGCGCAGGCCTGCCTTGACGCGAAAAAATTTCTGACGCAGGAGCAGACAAGCCAAAACCCTGTCGTCGCCGTCTGGCGGGAGGCCTTTTCGAAGTTCAAAACCAAAAAGGGCGTGCGCTCCTCCATTGAGGCGCTCTTAAAGCGCATTGACAAGGGGGTCGGCGTCGGCCCCATCAACCCGGTTGTGGATTTGTACAACGCCGTGTCGCTGCGGTATGGGCTGCCGTCGGGCGTCGAGGACCTCGACACGTTTGTCGGCGACCTGCGGTTGACCGTGACGGCGGGGGGCGACGACTTTCTGGCGCTCGGTGACGAGGAGGCCGACCCGACGCTGCCGGGCGAGGTCTGCTACCTCGATGGCGCCGGGGCCGTCTGCCGGTGCTGGAACTGGCGGGACGGCCAGCGCACCATGGCGACCGAAAAGACGAAAAACGCCTTTATGGTCATCGAGTGCGTAGACCCCGCCCGCAGGGCCGACCTTGAGGCGGCCATGCGGGAGCTCGCCGACGGTGTGGTGAATTATCTCGGTGGGACGGTCACCGCCGCGAAAATTATGACGAGAAACGACGCCGTTTTGGAGTTCTAAAGGCCAAAATTATATGAAAAGGCGGACGTCTTTACAGA
>DATMXT010000093.1:0-7551 GCA_035561375.1 Terriglobales bacterium
TACATTTTCTCGGCTAATTGGAAGGCCGAGAAAATCAGGCTGTCGATAAACGACTTTATCGACAGCCTGAAGCCGGGGAGGAAAAATTCCTCCCCGGCTTTTTTATTCACAGGATGACTCCGGCCCCCTCCTCTGGTGTCCAGACGACCCGGGGCTGGATGGCCGCCACCACGTCCCGCAGCGGCACATAGGTGATGCCGTCGATGATGCGGCCGGGAATCACCCGGTCGCTCCCGATGCGCACCGTCACTTCGGTCATGTTTTTCCCTCCCGT
The DNA here is from genome assembly GCA_035561375.1 of Terriglobales bacterium. Classification (GTDB taxonomy): domain Bacteria; phylum Bacillota; class Clostridia; order Oscillospirales; family Feifaniaceae; genus DATMXT01. Next base: position 275 of record DATMXT010000093.1, read on the forward strand.
CCGGGCAGCGCCTGTATTTTCGTAAAACCGTTTGCATATTACCAGTGTATGAAAAACCGGGGGCCGGCGTCCTTTCTGTGCGGCAGGTTAAAATTCACACAAAGTGTGAAGTTGTGTCTTGAAGTTGTCACAAGACGTGATATAATGGGCGTGTGGAGGTGACGGATGTGTCCAAGTTTGCGAAAATTCTGCGCGACCTGCGCAAGGAGCAGGGGCTGACACAGAAAGGGCTTGCCGACGAGGTGGGCATCTCCAAGAGCGCCATCAGCATGTACGAGCTCGGCAACAGGGAGCCGGACTTTAAGACCGAGGAGGCGCTGGCCCTGTATTTCAGCGTCAGCATCGACTATTTGCGGTTTGGCCCGCAGTACCAGTCGGAGGCGGCCTCGGTGCCGCTTCTAGGGGTCATCGCCTGCGGCGAGCCCATTTTGGCCGAGCCCAACATTGAGGAATACGTCCACTCGGCCGAGGGGGTGCGGGCCGACTTTGCGCTGCGCTGCCGCGGCGACTCCATGATCAACGCCCGAATTTTCGATGGCGACATCGTCTATCTGCGCGCCCAGCCCGACGTTGCGGACGGGCAGATTGCGGCCGTCGTCATTGAGGACGAGGCCACTTTGAAGCGGGTGCGCAAATTTCCGGGCAAGCTCGTGCTCCAGCCCGAAAACCCGATGTACGAGAGCCTTGTCTTTGAGCGGGAGGCCTTGAGCGACGTGCGCATCATCGGGCTTGCCATTGCTTTTTTGAGCGTTGTGCGGTAAAATACAAATGATATATAACCCAGCCGCGGCCACACTTTATTTGCGGCCGCGGATTTTGAATTTGCCAAATTCATTTGCCGAGGTGCCGATATGAAATTCGCCTTTATCACGCTCGACTTTAAGCGCCACCGCCTTGAGGACTGTTTTGCGGCCGCGGCCCGGCACGGGCTTGACGGCATTGAGCTGTGGGGCGGGCGGCCCCACGCCTGGCCGACCGATGTCGACGCCCAGTTTGCAAGGCGGGTGCTGTCTTTGAAGAAGACCTATGACATTGAAATTCCGATGTACACGCCGGCGACCCTGGGCGGGCCCTACTCGCTTGTCGACGGGACGGCAAACGGCCGCGCCGAGTCGATGGCCATATTCCGCCGCTCAGTTGAGGCGGCCGCGGCCATGGAGATTCCGCGGGTGCTGGTCACGGCCGACCACCCCGGCAACTTCGCGCCGATGGCGCATGTCAGACAGCTCTTTGCCGAAAATATGAGAGAGCTTGCCGACTTTGCGGCGCCTCTTGGCGTCACGCTGACACTTGAGCCGGTGCTGCCGGTCGAGAGCCCCGTCATCACGACGGCCGACGACTGCGCCGAGATGCTCGCCAAAGTAGGCCGCCCGAATGTCGACGGCATGCTCGACGTCGTACCCCCGACCGTCGCCTGTGAGCCGATACAAAACTACTTTGACAGACTCGGAGACAAGCTGTCCTACGTCCACCTGTGCAACTCGGACGGCAAATCGCCCGCCCACCTGCGGCTCCGGGACGGCATGCTCAACATTCCGGTGCTGTTAGACCTCTTGCGGCAAAAGGGATATGACGGCTGGGTCACCCTGGAGCTCTGCTCCGAGGGCTACCGCGACCCCGAAATGATTTTGATGGAAGCGATGAAGCTCATCGGTTAGGAGATTACGATGTTGAGGACGACACTTCGAACGGCCTGCACCATGAACTGCTACAGCGGCTGCCCCATTGACGTTGACGTCGAGGACGGCCGCATTGTGGAGGTGCGGGGCAGCGCCTATTTCCCCGAGGCGCAGCAGAAGCTCTGCCTCAAGGGGCTGTCCTATCCGCAGCTGCTAAACAGCCCCGAGCGGCTCAAAACCCCCTACATCCGCAAAGGCGGCGTGCTGACGCCGGCCTCCTGGGACGAGGCCATGGCGCTCATCGTGAGAAAGCTCACCGAGCTGCGGGACAAGTACGGGCCCGAGACCGTCATGCTCTACAAGGGCTCCGGAAACCTCGGCGGCAGCACCGCCAACCTCGGCATGAACTTCTGGTACTGCTTCGGCGGCTACACGGGGCGCACCGGCGGGCTCTGCGACGCCGCGCAGGAGACCGCCATCAACGACATGTTCGGCTCGAGCGACTACGGCTCCATCGCTGAGCTCGCGGACGCCAAGCTCATCATCCTGTGGGGCAAAAACCCCGTGCACACCAATGTGCAGTCGATGCGCTATATCCATGACGCCTTGGACAAAGGCGCAAAGCTCGTCGTCATCGACCCGCGCATAAACGAGTCTTCAGACCGGGCGACCATGCACATCACCCCGAAGGGCGGCACCGACGGCCTTTTGGCCGCCGGGCTCATCAAGTTCATTTTGGCCCGCGGACTTGCCGACTACGAATTTATTGACAAATACGTCCACGGCTTTCCGGAGTACAAGGAATATCTGGAGACCGTGACCATCGGCTCGGTCGTCCGGGAGACCGGCGTACGGCTGGGGGAGTTTTCAATGCTCTGCGACCTCATCGCCGAGACGCCGGACTTTGCCCTCGTGCAGGGCAAGGGGCTGCAGCGCTACTCCAACGGCGGGCAGACCTGCCGGGCCGTCGCCGCCGTCGCCGCCGTCTGCGGCATCATCGGCAAGCGGGGCGCCGGCTTTCACGCCAGCACCTTCATGGAAAATCCGCCCGCCTGGCCCTTCTTCCCGCCAAAGCCCAAAGCGCACATCCGGGAGACCGTGCCGGTCGCGGCGGTGCCGCTCGACATTCCGAAGCTCGACCCGCCCGTCAAGGCGCTGTGGGTCGAGCGGGCCAACCCCATGGTCAGTGCGCCGGGGGCAAACGACATGCAGCGGTTCATTGAGGGCATGGAGTTTGTCGTCGTGCCGGAGGCCTTCATGACCGAGACGGCAAAACTCGCTGACGTCGTGCTGCCGGTGGCCATGTTCATGGAGCGGGCCGACCTCTTTTACACTTACGGGCACAACTACCTCCAGTACCGGCAGAAAATCGTCGAGCCGCCGGAGGGCTGCCGGTCTGAGCCCGACATTTTCCGGGAACTCGCCCGCCGTTTCGGGTTTGACAAGAAATATTTCCCGGAGGATGACGTGGAAATTCTGCGGGCCTGCCTTGCCGCCTCCCCCTACGGGCTGACGCTTGAGGATTTGGAGAAGGCCCCCGCAAAGCTGACAAGCTACCGCGATGTCGCCTGGGGGGACCTCAAGTTTGACACACCCTCGGGGAAAATCGAACTTTTAAGCGAGGGGCTTGCGGCCAAATGGGGCTGCGATGCGCTGCCCAAATACGTCCCCCCGCTTATTCCCCAGGGCAGCTTTCAACTCATCACACCCCACCCCCTGAGCCGCATCAATTCCCAGTTTGTGCAAAACTGCTGGCTTGACGACGCCGGCGACGACGCCCTGCACATGAACCGGGCCGACGCCGCCCGCTTGCACATTAAAACCGGCGACACGGTTCGAATTTACAACGAGCTCGGCGAGATGACCCTCAAAGCCAAGGTGGGCGACACGGTCCTGGAGGGCGCCGTCAGCGTCTTCTGCGGCCTGCCTAACCTCAACCGGCTCATGGCCCCCATCGTCACCGACATCGGGGGCGGAGCTTCCTTCCACACCGCCGCCGTTGAGATTGAGAGGGTGGTGGAGTGAGTTTTTTTCATTTTGACATGAACCGCTGCGTCGGCTGCAAGGCTTGCGTCATCGCCTGCAAGCAGCTGCACGGCGGCGTCTCCTACCGGAAAGTGCGCTCGGTCAATGAGGAGCGGTATTTAAAAATGTCCGGCATGCGCATCTCCTCGGCCTGCGAGAGCTGCCCCGACCCGAGGTGTGTCGCGGCCTGCAAAAACGACGCCTATTCGGTTGCCGAAGACGGCCGCGTCGTCCTCGACGCAGGCAAATGCAAGGGAAACGGCGCCTGCGCCGCCGCCTGCCCCTACGGCGCGCCGGTTTTGATTGACGGCGTCGCCCACAAGTGCGACATGTGCGAAGGCCGGGAGGGCGGGCCCTTTTGCGTCGCCGCCTGCCCGCAGGGGGCCTTGACCCTGTCTGACGAGCGCCAAGTCCGGGAGGTGGTCCTGTGAAGCTCATTGAAATTAAGCCCGGGGAACTTGCCCGCTACATTGAGGTGGCAAAGGCCGCGGGCGACCGGGTCGTCGTCTACGACGGGCTGCCCATGTTCGGCGTCAAAAAGCTGCTGCTGCCCATATCTGAAGTGCTGTTTCAGTACGACCCCGTGACCGGAGAGCCCGAGGTGCCGCCCGACGACTACCTGGCCCGGCCCACCGTCATTGCCGGCGTGCGCCCCTGCGACGCCAGAGCGGCGCTGCTGCTGACAGGCGAGCTGCTGCGGGAGACCCCGGACCCCTACGTCGCGAAAAGGGCCGAAAACACGACGCTGCTGGTCGTCCCCTGTGAGGAGCCTTACGACGAACACTGCTTTTGCGAGCTTGTCGGCGACAGCCGCACCGCGATGGGCGAAGTCGCCCCGGCGGCAAAAGGGCTGCGCCGGCCCGAAAAAGGGCTTGCCGAGGCCGGCGACAACTGCTTTTCCTGCGGCATCTGCTTTATGGTCTGCCCGACCTGCGGCTGTTTTTCGGTCTCGGAAGGAGAGGACGGGCGCCGGGTGCGCAGCTGGAACGGCTGCACCCTGACCGACTTCACCCGCATTGCGCCAGGCAGGCTGATGGAGCCGACGCCTGAGAGCCGCATGGCCCACCGGTGGCGGCGCAAATATGAGGAGGGGGCCCGGCTTTGCGTCGGCTGCGGCCGGTGCGAGCGGTACTGCCCGGCCGGCAACTCCATGAAAGCCCTCTACGAGGAGGCCAGCCATGAATAACCCCTACCTCCCCACCATGACAAAAATTAAAGAGAAAACCGCCCAAAACGCGGCCGTGACCCTCTTCAAGCTCGAAGGCCGCATCGACTTCCGGCCGGGCCAGTTCATCATGCTGACGGTCCCGGGCTGCGGCGAGGCCCCCTTTTCGCTGACCGGCGACCTCGAAGTCTGCGTGCGCGACACGGGGCACCTGACCCACCGGCTCCACGCCCTGGCCCCGGGGGACCCCGTGGGTTGGCGCGGGCCATTTGGCACCTCGTTTGACATAGCGCCCGCCGGCCCCGCCGTCTACATCGCCGGAGGCATCGGCATCGTGCCGCTGCGCCCCGCCATTTTGTCCCGCCCGGGACTTGTGCTGCTCGGTGCAAAGACGAAGGGAGAACTCGTTTTCCCGGAACTCGCTGCGAAAATCCGCACCGACGATGAGGGCCGCGGCTTTTTGCCCGACCTCATTCGTGAGACTGAGCTGCCCGCCGGGGCCGTCTGCATGCTCTGCGGGCCGGGGGGCATGTACCGGCCGGCTGTCTTGGCCCTCGCGGAGCAGGGGGTGACCCCGGAGCGCATCATCGTCTCGCTTGAACGAAACATGTCCTGCGGCATCGGCAAGTGCGGCCACTGCAGAGCCGGCGGGCTGCGGGTCTGCAAGGACGGCCCGGTCTTCACCTGGGCGGGGATTGCGGACAGGGAGGGGCTCGTATGAAAATTCTGACCTGCGCCTCCTGCGGCCGGTGCGAGGAGGAGCTGCTGCGCCTTGCGCTGCTGGCGGACCTGCCGGATGTGACGCTTGTCACCGGTCGCGTTCCGGAGGGGACGGCGCTTCCGGCCGACGCCATTTTGTGCGGCCGGTGCGCCACGGAGAGCGGCGACGCTCCCTGCGCCGTGCGGGGCTGCCCCGTCTCTTACCCCGAGCTTGTCTACACGCTGCGCTGCATCAAAGACGGGCTCACCCCCCGCCGCAAGCCCTATCCCGTCTGCATCGAGTGCAAGGCGGCCGAAAACGACTGTCTCTTGCTGCGGGGACTCCCCTGCCGCGGCCCCGTGACCGAGGCCGGCTGCGGCGGCAAGTGCCCCGCCATGGGCCAGCCCTGCACCGGCTGCCGCGGCGATTTCGAAGGGGCAAATCTTGCGCTCTGGCATAAAGTCACGGGAGAGCCGGGGCCGTCGGAGGGGAGCTCATCGTCTTAACTGTCCGACAACCGGCATGGAATCACATCATCAGGAGGAAAATCCGCATGGCATTCAGAAATCCGCGCGGCACCCCGCTTGGCAACCAGCACCTGTCGGCCGAAGAGCTGGCCGCCTTCCTGTGCAGCACGCCCTACTGCACCCTGTCCTTTTTTTCGGTGGGCGGCTACCCCGGCTGCGCGCCGGTCAACTTTGCCTGGGACGGCGATTACTTCTACGTCCACAGCGCGAACAAAGGCGAGCGGTTTGAGTCGCTGGCCAAGAACCCGAGGGTCTCGGTCTGCATTTTCGAGCCGGCCGAGAACCTGAATCAGCCGATTCCCTCCCACAAGAGCGTCGTGGCTTATGGCGACGCCGAGCTGCTGAGGGGGGAGAATGCCGCGGCGGCGCTGAAGGCCATCAGCCTTGCCGCCGGAATGCCCCACAAGGCGCAGCAGGACTATATCGAAGCCAGAATTTCCATGACGGCCGTCTACCGCATCAAGCCGGTCCACATGGTCAGCCGCATTGTCAGGTTCGGCGGAATCGGATAAGAAATAAAGCGTTTACAGACTCGGAATCAGCGTGTCAGCCGACAATAAGACCGCCCCGCCGACGTGAAGTCGGCGGGGCGATTTTGCCGCATCGGGGAAAACCCCAATCTTTTTACTCGTCATCCCGGTAGATGATTTGCCCGTTTGGTCCCGTGATTTTCTCCAGTTTGGAGTAGGGCTCCCGCTGCGCGTCGGCGCCGGCTGTAAAATGCAGCACCTGATATTCGTGGATAAACCCGAGGCTGTCCACCGCCACCACATGGCCCGTGAGCACCTGCCCGTCCTCAAGCGAATACTGCTCGTCGACATGAGGTCTGAAAGTTCCGCCCAAACCGCTCCCCCCGGTGAAGACCGGCGTTTCCTTGACGGGATTGCCGTCGACCCTGACAACATATGTGATGTCGGTAAATCCAATGTTCGCCTGCGACGGTTTGTAGTCGATTTCAAGGCTTCCGCTTTGCTTATACGTATTCGAACTGTAGGAGGACTGTACGGAAATGCGCGCAAACAGCTCGGGGAATATCGCCTCCCGAAGGTTTGCCAGCGCCAGCCCCGCGTGCGCTTCCACATGCTTTTCTCCGCCCGTCTCAATGACAACTGTCGGGGAAATGCTCTGAGAAATCTCAATATTCTTTGTGGCGCGGTACTCAAGCCCAAATTTTTCAAGCGGCAGCGTCTCGCCGTCAAAATCAAGGGAGACCGCCGTATCCTCGGTCACGGTCTTGGGCG
>DATMXT010000094.1:0-5119 GCA_035561375.1 Terriglobales bacterium
CGCCAGCGCGAATTCATTTCGCGCGGTCAGGGCACCGCTCGCCTGGCGGAAAACCCGCAGGTTTTTCGACACTCCGAAAAGCCCTCGTACGGGGGCTTTTTTCTTTTCATATCGGGGGAATTGTGGTATACTGACAAACAAAAGAGAGCCTGTCCACCCATAAAAGAGGGCGGTGGGCGGAATATACTGACGACGAAAGACGGGAGTAATGACTATGCACTGCACGCGCAAAGTGACGGGGGACCTCTACTGGGTGGGGGCAAACGACCACAGGCTCGCCATGTTCGAGGGAGTCTATTCGGTGCCCCGTGGCGTCTCCTACAATTCCTATCTGCTGCTCGACGACAGCACTGTACTCTTCGACACGGTTGACAAGGCCGTCGGCAAGGTCTTTTTTGAAAACGTCGCCCAAACGCTTAGCGGTCGCCCCCTCGACTACCTCATCGTCCAGCACATGGAGCCCGACCATTCGGCGACGCTCATGGAGCTTCTCGGGCGCTATCCCGAGGCAAAAGTGGTCTGCAACGCCAAAATCGCCGCCATGATCGGCCAGTTTTTTGAACCCCTTCCGGAAGGGCGGCTGGTACTCGTCGACGAGACCGCGGTGCTTTCGACCGGCCGGCACGAGCTGCACTTTCGCATGGCGCCCATGGTGCACTGGCCGGAGGTCATGGTGACCTACGACGCCACAGATAAAATCCTCTTTTCGGCCGACGCCTTCGGCACTTTTGGGACCCTGAACGGCGCCCTCTTTGCCGACGAGGTCGACTTCGAGCGCGACTACATGGACGAGGCGCGGCGGTATTACTGCAACATCGTCGGCAAATACGGCGCGCAGACGGCGGCCCTGCTCAAAAAGATGGCGGCTCTCGACATCAGGGTGATCTGCCCCCTGCACGGGCATGTCTGGCGGGAGAACCTGCCCGTCTATATTGACAAATACGTCAGGTGGAGCAGCTACACGCCGGAGGACAAGGGCGTCATGATCGCCTACGCCTCGGTCTACGGCAATACCGAAAACGCGGCCGAGCTCCTCTCCTGTAAGCTGCAAGAGCAGGGCATCCGCACCGTCATGTTTGACGTCTCGGTCACGCCGGCCTCCGAGATTGTGGCGGCGGCCTTCCGGTGGAGCCACCTCGTCTTCGCCTCGACGACCTACAACATGGGCATTTTTGTCACGATGGAGGACCTGCTGCGGGACCTCGCCGCCCACAACATTCAAAACCGCACGGTCGCCCTCATTCAAAACGGAAGCTGGGCCCCGGCCTCGGGCAAGCTCATGGCCGAGATTTTGAGCGGGTGCAAGGACATGACCATCCTGTCCGAGACCGTCACCCTCAAATCCGCCCTCAAGGCGGAGCAGGAGGCGGAGCTTGACGCCCTCGCGGCGGCCCTTGCGGCCACTATATAAAAAAACGTTTCCAACAAAAAAAGGCTCCCCGAAAGGGGAGTCTTTTTTTGGTTTGTTTATCAGAGGCAGGTGTTGCCGTCGGCAAGGGCTTTGAGCTGCGCGTATTTCTCCTTGCTGCCCGCGGCGGCCTTGGCGAAGAGCTCCTTGGCTCTGTCCGGGAAAGTGAGCTCAAGCGAGGTGTACCGGACTTCCTTCTTGAGGAAGTCGAGGTATTCGGCTTTCGGCTCCTTGCTGTCGAGCTGGAAGGGGTTTTTGCCCTCGGCCTTGAGGCGCGGGTCGTACCGGTAATTGAACCAGTAGCCGGCCTCGACGGCGGCCTTGGACTCGAGCTGGGCGGTGCCCATGCCGGCCCTGATTCCGTGGTTGATGCAGGGGGCGTAGGCCACGACCAAGGATGGGCCGTTGTAGGAGGCGGCCTCGGTGATGGCCTTGACGGTCTGGTTAAAGTCGGCGCCCATGCAGATGGAGGCGGTGTAGACATAGCCGTAAGTCATGGCGATGGCGGGGAGGTCCTTCTTTTTGACCGTCTTGCCGGCCGCCGCAAACTGGGCGACGGAGCCGGTCGGGGTGGCCTTGGAGGACTGGCCGCCGGTGTTGGAGTAGACCTCGGTGTCGAAGACCAGGACGTTGACGTCCTCGCCGGAGGCCAGCACATGGTCGAGCCCGCCAAAGCCGATGTCGTAGGCCCAGCCGTCGCCGCCGAAAATCCAGATGATCTGCTTGGGGAGCAGGTCGGCGTTTTTCAAAATCGAGGGCTTGCGGGGGGACGGGCAGTTGACGGCGGCCTCCATGGCGGCCACGACTCTTTCGCCCGCCTTGCGGGAGAGCTCGGGGTCGTCCTTGACCGAGAGCCACTCTGCGCAGGCCTCGGACTGCTCAATCCACTCTTTGTTGTTCCGGCGCTTGCCCTCCTCAAGGGAGTCGGCAAAGGCCTTGCAGTCTTCAATGAGCTTCTCGCGGCGCTGCCGGATGGCCAGATACATGCCGTAGCCGTATTCGGCGTTGTCCTCGAACAGGGAGTTGGCCCACGCCGGGCCGCGGCCGAAGCGGTTCTTGGTGTAGGGGGTGGAGGGGGAGGAGCCGCCCCAGATGGAGGAGCAGCCGGTGGCGTTGGCAATGAACATGCGCTCGCCGTAGAGCTGGGTGACGAGCTTGGCATACGGCGTCTCGCCGCAGCCGGCGCAGGCGCCGGAGTACTCGAGCAGCGGGGTCTTGAACTGGGAGCCCTTGACCGTGTTCTCGGCAAAGGGCAGCTTTTTCTCCGTGACCTTGGCGACGCAGTAGTCGTAGGCCTCCTGCTTGTCAAGCTGGGAGAGGGCCGGCTTCATGATGAGGGCCTTGTCCTTGGCGGGGCAGATGGCGGCGCAGTTGCCGCAGCCGGTGCAGTCGAGGGGGCTGACCCGGATGGTGAAGGTGTACTCCTCGGCGCCCTTTCCGATCATGGGCTTGCCGATAAATCCTGCCGGCGCCGCCGCGACCTCTTCCTTCGTCATGGCGAAGGGGCGGATGCAGGCGTGCGGGCAGACTAAGGAGCACTGGTTGCACTGAATGCACTTGGTGGAATCCCACTCGGGGACGTCGATGGCGATGCCGCGCTTTTCGAATGCGGCGGTGCCGGCCGGCAGCTTGCCGTCGGCATAGTCGACAAAGGCCGACACCGGCAGGCTGTCGCCGTCCTGATACTCAATGGGGCGCACGACCTCTTTGACAAAGGCGACAAGCGCCTTGTCGTCCCCGATGACCGGGCGCTCCGCGACGCCGGCCGGCTCATGTGCCCAATCCCTCGGGACAGACACCTTGACGACGCCGGTCAGCCCGCGGTCAATGGCGGCGTTGTTCATGCTCACAACTTTTTCGCCCTTGGTGCCGTAGCTCTTGACAACGGCCTCCTTCATCTTCTCCACAGCCAGCTCAATGGGCATGATCTTGGTCAGCTTGAAGAAAGCGGCCTGCAGGATCGTATTGATGCGGCTGCCCATGCCGAGCTCCCGGGCGATGCCGACGCCGTCGATGATGTAGAACTTGCAGTTCTTGCGGGCGAGGTCGCGCTTGACGTTGGAGGGCAGATAATTTCCGATTTCATCGGCGCTGTAAGAGGTGTTGAGCAGGAAGGTGCCGCCGTCGGCGAGGTCGCCGGTCATGTCGTACTTCGTCAGGTAGGACATGTTGTGGCAGGCCACGAAGTCGGCCTTTTTAATGAAGTAGGTGCTCTTGATGGGCTTGCGGCCAAATCTGAGGTGCGAGATGGTCACGCCGCCCGACTTCTTGGAGTCGTAGGCGAAGTAGGCCTGGACGTTCAAGTTGGTGTAGTCGCCGATGATTTTGATGGTGTTCTTGTTGGCGCCGACCGTGCCGTCCGAGCCGAGTCCCCAGAACTTGCAGGAGACGGTGCCGCGGGCGGAGGTGTCGGGAGTGGACTTGAGTTTGAGCGAGGTGCGGGTCACGTCGTCCGTGATGCCGACCGTAAAGCCGTTCTTGGGCCGGCGGGCCGCGAGGTTCTCGTAGACCGCAAAGACGCAGGCCGGCGAGAAGTCCTTGGAGCCGAGCCCATACCGGCCGCCGACCACCTTGATGTCGCCCCGGCCCGCCTCAGTGAGGGCGGCGACCACATCGAGATAGAGCGGATCGCCGATGGCGCCGGGCTCCTTGGTGCGGTCGAGGACGGAAATGCGCTGGCAGGTCTCGGGCAGCGCGTCGACAAAGTGCTTGACCGAGAAGGGGCGGTAGAGGCGGACTTTGACAAGGCCGACCTTTTCACCCTTGGCGGTCAGGTAGTCAATGACCTCCTCGGTGGTGTCGCAGGCCGAGCCCATCGCGACGATGACGTCGGTGGCGTTTTTATCGCCGTAGTAATTGAAGAGCTTATACTTCTTTCCGGTCAGTTTATTGACCTTGCCCATATACTCCTCAACGACTTTGGGCAGCTCGTTGTAGTAGCGGTTGCTGGCCTCGCGGGACTGGAAGAAGATGTCGGGGTTTTGGGCCGTGCCCTTGGTGTAGGGGTGCTCCGGCGACATCGCGCCGTCGCGGAAAGCCTGAACAGCGTCCATATCCACCATGGACTTCAAATCGTCGTACTCCCAGGTGGCGATTTTCTGAATTTCATGGGAAGTGCGAAAACCGTCGAAAAAGTGCAGGAACGGCACCCGGCTCTTGATGGCCGCAAGGTGCGCGACGGCGCCGAGGTCCATGACCTCCTGCGGGTTGACGGAGGAGAGCATGGCAAAGCCGGTCTGCCGGCAGGACATGACGTCGGAATGGTCCCCGAAAATGGAGAGCGCGTGGGAGGCGACGGCGCGCGCGGAGCAGTGGATGACGCCCGGCAGCAGTTCGCCCGCGATTTTCAGCATGTTGGGAACCATGAGCAGCAGGCCCTGTGAGGCCGTGAAGGTGGTAGTCAAAGCGCCTGCGGAGAGGGAGCCGTGCAAGGCGCCCGCCGCGCCGGCCTCGGACTGCATCTCGGCGATGTGGGCAGTCTGGCCGAAGATGTTCTTTCGGCCTTCGGCAGCCCACACGTCGGCAAGCTCAGCCATGACGGATGAGGGGGTGATGGGGAATATTGCGGCGACTTCAGTGAATGCGTAGGCAACATGCGCCGCAGCGGTGTTGCCATCCATAGATTTTAAAGGACGCGCCATTTACATAATCCTCCTTGAAGGTTAATTTCTTATCAAAGGATATCATTATAATTTGTACAAGTAAAGGCAA
>DATMXT010000095.1:0-8454 GCA_035561375.1 Terriglobales bacterium
ATACAAAAATCCGCGGTTCAGTTGTTAACGCTTGAAGTGTATGAATTTAAGCGTTTGCTTATAAATAGTGATTTGTTTGCCCATAAAACTGCGGTTATGTTTGAAACATCTGAGATGAATTCATGTAAACGTTTACACATAAAAAGTTTTTCTTTGGGCTTTCCCGCTTCGACGCGGAATGAGCCCGCTTTCTGATACAATGGCGCATATCGTCAAACGCAGGTCGGTATAATGATTTCGGGGGCATTGCCGGGCGCGCATGAGATGACCCCACACCGTCAAACGGAGGTCGTTATGCTGGTTTACCTGTTATTTGCGCTGGGGCTCATCCTGATTATCAAAGGCGGAGACGAGTTTGTGGAGGCCGCCGTCTCCATCGCCCGGCGGCTCGGCATGAGCGAGCTTGTCATCGGGGCCACCATCGTCTCGCTGGGCACGACGCTGCCCGAGGTGCTGGTCTCGACCATGGCCGGCATTTCGGGCTCGGCCGACATCGCAATCGGAAACGCGGTGGGCTCGGTCATCTGCAACACCTCTTTCATTGCGGCCCTCGTGCTGCTTTTTTCAAAGCCGCGGCTCGACCGGCGCCTCCTGTCCTGGCGGGTGCTCTACTTTTTCGGGGCCCTGGGGCTGCTCTATGTCGTGTCGGCGGCGGCCGGGGAGGTCGCCCGCCCCGTCGGGGCCGCGCTGCTCTTTCTCTTCGCGGTCTACACTTTCCTGTCGTCGAGACAGCGCAAACTCGCGGGCCGGGCAAAGGCCTCCGAGGAGCCGTTCGGGAGGGCCGTGCTCATCCTGATTGTGACTGCGGTCTGCCTGTTCTTTGGGGCAAAGCTCTTAGTCGACAGCGGTATTGAAATCGCGCGGGCCCTCGGGGTGCCCGAGCGGTTCATCGCCTCCACCATCATTGCGCTCGGAACCTCCCTGCCCGAGCTCATGACCGCCATTATCTCCATAAAAATCGGCATGGGCGCGCTGTCAATCGGCAATGTGATCGGGGCCAACATTTTAAACGTGCTCTGCGTCATCGGCATTCCGGCGGCGATTTGCGGCGTTGCCGTCTCGCAGGCAGCCATGTCCGTCGACATTCCCTACGCCGCCCTTGTCATGCTGATCATGACCCTGCCCCCCGCCATCACGGGGCGCACATACCGGATTCAGGGGGTGGCGCTGCTTTGCTGTTACGCGGTCTATGTGACCTTTCTCGCCTAAGGGGGCCCTTGCGAAGTTTACACAAACGGCCTTGCATCTGCCGGTGAAATAGGCTATACTACCCTTCGGACCGCGGGGGACTTCCCGCGGGCAGGCTTTTCGAACCCGAGTTGACAAATGAACAAGGGAGGTCGTGTCTTGAGCGAAAAGAAGTGGTACGACGCGCTGCCACGTCCGGAGTTTTCGGCGTGGGAGCGCATTCCTGTGGAAACCGAATGGTTTTGGGTCTATAAACTTCCCGGAGAGGTCTATGCGATTGCCGAGCCCGGACAGTGGCAGGAGGTCATCAGCTTCCTCGTCATCGGCGGGAGCAAGGCCGCTCTCATCGACACCGGCACCGGCATCGGGGACATCCGTTCAGTGGTCAAAGAGCTCACGCTGCTCCCGGTTTTCGTCATCAACACCCACTTCCACTGGGACCACACCGGCTCAAACTGGCAGTTTGAGGAGTGCTATAACATACAGGACCCCTTCGTGGCGGAGGCGGCCAAAAACGGGGTGCCGCACAGCCGCGTCGCCTCGCAGCTCGAGGGGGACGCCGTCTGGCAGCCCCTTCCAGCGAGTTTTGTGCCGGAGGAATACTGCATAAAGCCCTGGAACAGCCTGCCCATGAAGGACGGCGACGAGTTCGACATCGGCGGCCGGCAGCTTCGGGTCGTGGCCGCCCCCGGGCACACCGGCGACTGCGTCTTCATTTACGACGACCTCCACCGCTGCCTCTTCACGGGGGACAACATCTATCCGGCCCCCATTTATTTGCACATGGGCGGCGGCCCTTACAGCGGCCTCTCCGACATTGACGCCTACGCCCATATGCTGCGGGAGAACGCCCGGTACGCGCGGCGGGCCGAGCGGCTATTTTGCTCCCACAACGTGCCCTGCTGCGACACCTCGCTCTACTTTGAAATTCTGGACGGGGTCGAGCGCATTCAGCGCGGCGAGCTGCCGGGCCTCCATCAGGACGGGGTCAGCGAATACAAGCTGGAGCGGTGCTCCATCATCACGAAATAGCGCTCCGCCCGCTGCGGGCGGCTGACGATAAAAAATAAGGCGCAAATCCAAAAACGGGAGTAAACAATGGGACAGGCGGTCATAATCATTCGACAGATGGCGACGCTCTTTATCATGATGGGGGTCGGATACGCGGCAATCAAGCTCCGCCTGCTCTCCGAGGCGGCGATGGACGCCATGGCGACCTATGTGGTTGCCATCGCCATGCCGGCCGTCGTGCTCTCCTCGGTGCTCGGGGTCGGGGACCGGTCGCTGCTCTTCTCCTCGCTCTCCATCATTGCCATCGCCCTCGCCATGCTTCCGTTCATGGGGCTCATCGGATACGGCTTTGGCAGACTGTGCCACTTAAAGGGGCCCACCCTGAACATCCATCTGGCCGAAACCCTTTTTTCAAACTCCGCCTTTATGGGCATTCCCCTCGTGTCGGCGCTCTTTGGCAGCGAGGGCCTGCTGTGTCTCGCCATTTACAACTTCACGAACAACTTCGTGCTCTACACTTACGGCATCGGGCTGACCTCGGTCTCGCCGGAGCGCGGCACCTTTAAAGGCGCCATGAAGAAAATGGCAAACCCCGTCACGATCGCGGCGCTGCTCGGATTTGGCATGGTCATGGCGGGGCTGAAGCTGCCGGAGGTGGCAAACGCTGCGGTCTCGTCCATCGGAAGCACTTCGTCCCCGGTCTCAATGGTCTACATCGGCGGCGTGCTGACGAGGCTCGACTTTTCGGCCATGCTGCGCCGCGCCTCCATTTTGCTCACGATTCCGGTCCGCATGGTGCTCTTCCCGATTGCGCTGCTCTTCGTGCTGCGCCAGACCGGACTTTACCCGGTCTTTGCCGAGACGCTGACCCTCATCGCCGCGCTGCCCCCGATGGTCGGGGTGTCGCTGCTGGCCAGGGCCGGCGGCTCCGACTATGTCTACGCCACCGAATACGTGCTGATCGGCACGCTGCTGTCGGTCGTCACGATCCCGGCCGTCTGCTGGGCCATGGCCATGATCTGAATCCCGCCAGGGAGGGAGTACAGTGTTCACTTTTTTGCCGGTGCCGCCCCTGACCGACGGAGTCATCACGCTCCGCCTTGAGGAATGTGTGCCCATGAAAGCCGGCGAGTGGGCCCCCTCCTATAACTTTTTAAACTACCTCGGAAACGCCCCCATCGGGCACATCCATCTGCGCATCGGGACAAACGAGTTTATCTACTACGGCGGCAACATCGGCTATGGCGTGCGGGAGCCCTACCGCGGCCACGGATACGCGGCGAGGGCATGCCTCCTGGTGCCACCCGTCGCCCGGGCCCACGGCATGGAGGAGCTTATCATCACCTGCGCGCCCGACAACATCGCCTCCATCCGCACCATTGAGCACATCGGGGCCCGCTTCGAGGGGGTCGTGTCAATTCCCCGCTGGAGCGAACTGCGCGACCGGGGGCTCAAGTTCATCAACCGGTATATCTGGGACATCTCGGGCTATGCGCCGGGGGTTTACGGCGGGGCGGGGGACTGACCCGTCAGCTTATGATGACAACGCCAACAAAGGGGAACATTCCCCGTCAATCCTGAAAGGGGCTATACACGCAATGAAAAATTTCGACCTTACACTATATCTTTGCACCGACCGGCACTGGCTGGGCAACATGACCCTTGCCGACGCCGTTGAGCGGGCCATTGACGGCGGCGCGACCCTCGTCCAGCTGCGTGAAAAGGACATTTCGACCCTTGACTTCCTCGAGAGCGCCCGCACCGTCCAGACGGTCTGCCGCCGGCACGGCGTGCCCCTCATCATCAACGACCGCATCGACATCGCCCTGGCCATAGACGCCGAGGGCGTCCACGTGGGGCAGGACGACATGCCCTGCGCCATTGCGCGGCGCATTCTGGGGGAGGACAAGGTCATCGGCGTCTCGGTCCACACGCTCGAGGAGGCCAAACGCGCCATTGAGGACGGGGCCGACTACATCGGCATCGGCGCCGTGTTCATGACCTCCACGAAGCAGGTCTCCCGCGCCATGACCAAGGACGAAGTGCTGAACATCCTCGAAAACGCCGACATTCCGGCCTGCGCCATCGGCGGCATCGACGAGGAGACAGGCCCCGGGCTCGCGGGGCTCGGGCTCGACGGCATCGCCGTCATCTCCTCCATTTTGTCCCGGCCCGACATCACGGAGGCAGCCAGGCGCATGCGCGACGTGGCGGAGATGATCATTGGATAATCCGAAACTCTATATTTTCGACTTTGACGGCACCCTCGTCAACACGATGGAGCTGTGGGACGCCATGACCCGCCGCTTTCTCCGCCTTTACGGCATTGAAATTGACGACGACACGCTGAACTTTCTCAACACGCAGAATTTTCGCGAGGCCCTGCGGTACTTCATAGAGGTGCTCGGCGTGCCGGAGAGCCCCGAAGTCATCGGGGACAAGTGGTACGATTTCGCCGTGTCAATTTTCAAACAGGAGGCAAAGCCGCTGCCCGGGGCGCCCGAGTGCCTCGGCCGGCTGCGGGAGGGCGGTGCCAAGCTCGTGCTCTTCACGCTGTCGCCCCGACCGCTTGTGGACATGCTGATGGGAGAGCTCGGCCTTGCCGGGCGGTTTGACCGCACGTTTATGGGGGGCGAGACCGCGAGCCCCAAGACGGAGGCCGCCGCCTTTTTGGAAATTGCGCAGCTCATGGGGGCGGACCCGGCCGACACTGTCGTCGTCGAGGATTCGCCCTACGCCTGCGAGGCGGCCCGCCTTGCCGGCATGAAAACCTGCGGCGTATGTATATCCAACAAACATGCATCCACACTAAAAGAAATGTGCGACTTTGTCATAAGCGATTATTGCGAGCTGAAATAGCGGTTGATTATACCTCGGGCCACATCATCTTATGGCTGTCCAAAAATCGGCCGGACAGTTTACGATGGATACTCCCTATAAAAATACGGCGGTTCCGGAGAGCCGCCCCATTTTTTATAGGGATTCGTCACATTAGACAAAAAATACGCGATATTTTCTGCGCTTAAAACCTTGATAATGTACAATACTTCCCCCGCTTTGCTTGACTTTCCTATCGTTAGAAATTAAACTATATGTGGCCGTTCCCGCATACGTGCATACAGCGGGAACAGGTCGTTATTTGTGTAAATTATTTTTTGAGGAGGCAAACAATTATGAACGCTTACATTGCCCGCGTTATTGAAGGGGTCAAGGAGCGCAATCCCGGAGACGCGCTTTTCCTGCAGACGGTAGAGGAAGTTTTCAAATCTCTGGAGCCCATCGTTGAGAAGCATCCCGAGTATGAAGAGATGGCCCTTCTTGAGAGAATGGTCGAGCCCGAGCGGCAGATCATTTTCCGTGTGACCTGGGTCGATGACGCCGGCAAGGTTCATGTCAACCGCGGCTTCCGCGTACAGTTCAACGGCGCAATCGGACCCTACAAGGGCGGCCTGCGCTTCGCTTCCAACGTCAAGGTCGACACCATGAAGTTCCTCGGCTTCGAGCAGACCTTCAAGAACAGCCTGACCTCGCTGCCGATGGGCGGCGCCAAGGGCGGCTCCGACTTCGACCCCAACGGCAAGTCCGACGCCGAGATCATGCGGTTCTGCCAGGCTTTCATGACCGAGCTCTATCGCCACATCGGACCCGATGTGGACGTTCCGGCCGGCGACATCGGCGTGGGCGGCCGTGAAATCGGCTTCCTCTATGGCCAGTACAAGCGCATCAAGGGCGTCTGGGAGAACGGCGTTCTCACCGGCAAGGGCATGTCCTACGGCGGCTCCCTCATCCGTCCCGAAGCGACCGGCTTCGGCGCCGTCTACTATGTCCAGGAAGTCATGAAGCACGAGAAAGACGAGCTCAAGGGCAAGACCGTCGCCATCTCCGGCTTCGGCAACGTGGCCTGGGGCATTGCCAAGAAGTGCGCCGAGCTCGGCGCCAAGGTCGTCACCCTCTCCGGCCCCGACGGCTATATCTACGACGCCGACGGCGTTGCCACCGACGAGAAGATCGAGTACATGCTCGAAATGCGCGCTTCCGGCCGCAACAAGGTCAAGGATTATGCCGACAAGTTCGGCGCCAAGTTCTTCGCCGGCGAGAAGCCCTGGGGCGTCAAGGCCGACATCATCATGCCCGCCGCCACCCAGAACGACGTCGACATGGCCGAGGCCAAGAAGATCGCCGCCAACGGCGTCAAGTACTACATCGAAGTCGCCAACATGCCCACCACCAACGACGCCCTCTCCTTCCTCCAGAAGAACTGCAAGGTCGTCGCCCCCTCCAAGGCCGTCAACGCCGGCGGCGTCGCCACCTCCGGCCTCGAGATGAGCCAGAACTCCGCCCGCCTTGCCTGGTCCGCCGAGGAAGTCGACGCAAAGCTCCACACCATCATGAAGAACATCCATGACGCTTCCGCCAAGGCTGCCGAGGAGAACGGCTTCGGCTACGACCTCGTCGCGGGCGCCAACATTGCCGGCTTCATCAAGGTTGCCGACGCCATGATCGCGCAGGGCCTTATCTAAGTAGTTTAACGAAATAGCTCTTTGTAAAACAGCCGCTCCGTCAGGAGCGGCTGTTTTTTATGCCCGGGGGATTTATTTTCTCAATGCGCGCAGGGTGTAGGGGCATTTGAGAAAGCACTGGCCGCACAGGGCGGTCGATATGCCGTAGTTTTCAAGCGACATGGTCCTGGCCTTGGCGTCGCAGGCCGGCATGTCGAACATCTCGTCGCGGTCGGTGCCGGCCTGCCACAGCGTGCCGCGGATGGCCCCGGCGGGGCAGGCCCGAAGACACGCGGTACACCCGCCGCAGCGGGACTCCGGCATGGGAGCACCCGGCGTGAGCGGCGCGTCGGTCACAAGGCTCGAGAGCCGCACGGCGCTGCCGTACTGCGGCGTGACCAGCAAATTGCTCTTGCCGAGCCAGCCGAGCCCCGCCCGCATGGCGATGGATTTGTGGGGCAGCAGCGTGCGCGCATGGACTGTGACGACGCGGCCCGTCGTCTGAGCCCACGCGGCATGACCTTGGGCGGTCAGAAAATCTTCGGCCGCCAGCATCAGCTTGTCGAGGTCGGAGTTGAGGGCGTGGTAGGTGTCGTAATAGAGGCGGGTCGGGCCGTTTTCCATGTCGGAAAGCACCTCGGGTGGAATGCGCTTTGCGACCGCAAGTCCGCGCGGCCACCCGCAGCCAAGGTCGGCGAGGTCGGCGCAGTCCGCAAGGTCCGCGCCGAGCTCGGCCATGAGTGAGCGCAGTTCGTAGGTCACATCCATTATAAATGCCTCCTCAATTTGCGCATGCGATTCTATCTGCACCCTCTACCAGACGCCCGACCCTGCCGCATTTCAATCCTCGCCCCCCGCTTGGGGGGCGACGCCGACAAGCAGTACAGCCGCATCCTCAGGGAGTATATTTCAATCCTCTCCCGCCGTCAGAGAAGGGCCCACTTACAGGAGACCCTAAGCGACTCGGTCAGGTGGCGCAAAAAGGCGCGGGCCGCCGCCGACATGCGGCTGCGGTCTCTTAAAATGACCCCGAGCTGCCAGAAGGCCGGCGGGTCCAGCGGCAGCGTCGCCACCTTATAGGCGCAGCGGCGGAGCACGAGCTCGGGCAGCAGGCTGACCCCGAGCCCCGCCTCCACCATCGACATGATGGTGTAGTCGTCCCGCACCCGAAAGACAGTGCGGGGGGTCAGGTCGTTTTGGGCCAGAACGCCGCGGATTTCGTAGTCGTTGCCCTCGTCGAGGGCGATGAAGGGCTCCTCCGCCAGCCGCGCCAGCGGGAAGGAGGCCTCTTTGGCCATG
Organism: Terriglobales bacterium; assembly: GCA_035561375.1. Taxonomy (GTDB): domain Bacteria; phylum Bacillota; class Clostridia; order Oscillospirales; family Feifaniaceae; genus DATMXT01. The sequence goes on from DATMXT010000095.1 coordinate 7,998, forward strand.
GGGTGGCCGGCCGGCAGCACGGCGAGAATGCGGTTGCGTAAGAGCGGGATGACGTCGAACTCCCGGCGGGGATAGAGCCCCAAAAAGCCGAAGTCGACGCGGCCCTCGGCCACCCACCGCTCGGTCTCGGGGTAATCGCTCTGCAGCAGCTCGAAGCTGATGCCGGGGTGGGAGTCGAGAAAGGACTTGATGAGGGGCGGCAAAATGTGGCAGGAGACGCTGGAGAAGGCGCCGATGCGCACGACGCCCGACTCCATGCCCCTCAGGGCGGCCGCGGCGTCGGCCAGCTCGCGGGAGCTGGCGCAGACGGCCTGCACCTGCGGCAGCAGCGCCGCGCCCTCCGGTGTCAGCCGCACGCCGGAGCGGTCCCGCAGCAGCAGCGTCGCCCCGAGTTCCGCCTCAAGGCCGGCCAGCATGTGGCTGATGCCGGACTGAGTGTAGCCGAGGGCCTCCGCCG
>DATMXT010000096.1:0-4673 GCA_035561375.1 Terriglobales bacterium
TTACAAAAACACATGCGAACCCCAAAAATCATCGCCCTTGTTGAGGAGGTCAGCCTTGAAAACGCTGCCCATGACCTACATATCGTCCTTTTGCCTGTCGCTGCACCTTGCGGCGGCCTCGGGCATCCCTCTGTCCGAGGGCGTCCTGCTCTTTGCGCAAAACGAGCCGGACACCCGGCTTCGCACGGCCCTCTCAGGGGCCTACGACGCACTGGAGCGGGGCAAAACCCTCTTTGAGACCCTGCGGGAGACCGGCCTCTTCCCCGCCTATATGACCGATATGGTCGAGGCCGGCGAGCGCACCGGCAAGCTCGACGAGGTGCTGGTCTCGCTGTCGGCCTACTACGACCGGCAGCACCGCATGGCCCGCGCCATACGGGGCGCTGTGCTCTACCCCTTGGTGCTGCTCGCCGTCATCCTCATGGTGACTGCGCTCTTTGTCGTCAAGGTGCTGCCCATTTTCGACGGCGTATACGCGCAGCTCGGCGCCTCAATGTCGGGGCCGGCCCTCTTCATGCTCAGTGCCGGCCGGTGGATGTCGCAATATTCCGCGCCGCTTCTCATCGCCCTTTTTGTCGCAGCCGCCGCGATTTGCTTTCTGCTGTCGGACGCCGCCCGCAGGGCGGCGGCAGGCAGAGCCCTCTGCCGGCTTTTGGGGGCGGGTGACCTTGCGGGGCTCTTGTCCTCGGCCAGGTTTTCCAGCGTCATGTCCATGGCCCTGTCAAGCGGCATGGAGGTCGACGACGCCCTTGAGATGACGGGGCGGCTGACCGGGGACGACGCGCCGCTTGCGGACAAGCTGGCCCGGTGCAGGGAGCGCCTTGCGGCCGGCGAGGGCTTCGCCCCCGCAGTCGCCGAGGCCGGCATCCTGCCGGCCCTCTACACCCGCATGCTGTCGGTCGGCGTGCGCGCCGGGTCGACCGACGCCGTCATGGCGGAGATCGCCCGCCGCGCGGGCGAAGAGGCCGAGGGCCGCATTGACGGGGTGCTGGGCCGCGTGGAGCCGGCCCTCGTCATCCTGATGTCGCTCCTCGTCGGCCTCATCCTGCTCTCGGTCATGCTGCCGCTGGCCTCCATCATGTCTGCACTGTGAGGAATTTGTATGCGTGAGGGCGCCCTGCGCAAAATATTTGAGGAGTTTGGCGGCGGCCTTGCCACGGCGGCCTTTTTCCTGTGCGTCCTTGCCGTCCTGTGGCGGGGCCTTGACGGCGCCGAGCAGGCCGGCGACGAGGAGCGGCTGCGGCTCACTGAAACCGCGCTCCGGCGGGCCGTCGTCAGCTACTACGCGCTCGAGGGGTGCTATCCGGCCACGCTTTCCGAGCTGACGGGCAGCTATCCGCTCGCGATTGACGATGGGCTCTATGTGGACTATCAGATTTTCGCCTCCAACATCATGCCCGAAATCACGGTGCTGGAGGTGAGCCCGTGAGGCCGACAGGCCGCGCCGCGGGCGCCGCGGCATCCCTGCTGCTGTTTTGCGCCTTCACCGCCTGCCTGCTGCTGGTGCTGGCCTCGGGGGCCGGCGCTTACAGGGACATCAGGCAGGTCGGGGAAGAGCGTTTTTCCGAGAACACCTGTGTCAGCTACATCGCCACAAAAGTGCGCCACTATGACAGCGCCGGGGACGTCCGAATCGGGCGCGTCGGCGATGCGCAGGCGCTCCAGCTGCGCGAAGTCATTGACGGAGAAGTCTATGTGACAAGCCTGTACTGCTATGATGGCCAAGTGATGGAACTTTTTTATCGGGAGGGACTCGAGTTTTCGCCGGAGGACGGCACGCCGGTGCTCGCGGCGCAGTCGCTCGACTTTGACGTGACGCCGGAGGGCCCGCTGCGGGTCTCCTGCACAGGAGTTTCCGGCAAAGAGGCAAGTGTGGAGCTCTCGCTTCGAAGCGGGGAGGTGGCGCCGTCGTGAACCTCAGCCAAAACCGGCGGGGCGCCCTGCTGCTCATGGAGCTTGCGCTGTCCATTTTCATATTTTCGGTCTGCGCCGGCATTTGTCTGCGCGTCTTCGCATATGCGAGAAGTATTGCGCAGGACAGCCGCGCCCTGTCGGGCGCGGTGCTGGCCGCCACGACGGCGGCCGAGCGGTACAGGGCGGCGGGCGGCGGCAAGCCGGTGTCGGTGCGCTACGGCGAGGACTGGGACGAGGATGAAACCGGCCCCTACCGGCTGACCTTGTCGGAGCGGCCGGAGGGCGGGGCGAAAATCGTCGTGGAAGGCGAGGCGGGCGTGCTCTACACGCTGACGGTAAAGGCGGTGAACCGCGGTGGATGACAAAGGGCGCGGATTTGGCGGCCTGCACCTCGGCAGCGCGTCGCTGCTCACCCTCTTTTCGGTGCTCTGTCTGACGGTGCTGTCGGCACTCTCCCTCATGAGCGCGAAAAACGAGCGCATGCTCTCCCAAAGAGCTGCCGACGCGACGGCGCAGTATTACGCGGCGGACGCCGCGGCCGTCGCCGTCTACGAGGCGGTGCTGCAGGGGGACACATCCGGGACGGCCATAACCCCCTTAGCCCCGGACGGCGTCTACTGCCGGTACACAGTGCCCATCAGCGACACCCAGCAACTTGAAGTCGAGCTCTCCCCCGACATGCAAATTCTGAGCTGGCAGGCGGTCTACACGGCCGAGTGGCAGCCAAATGCGGACATTGAGGTCTGGGACGGAATTTTTCCGGAGGTGCAGTGACATGTACAACATTGAACAGATTTTGCGCTCGGCAGTCGGCAAAGGGGCCACCGACGCCTTCATTCTCTCGGGCTCGCCCGTCGCCTTCAAAATCAGCGGCGAGGTCATCCCGCAGGCCGAGGAGCCCGTGACCCCGGTCGTGTCGGAGCAGCTCATTCACAGCATTTACGAGATCGCTCACCGCCCTATCTCCCGGCTCATCGCCACCGGCGACGACGATTTCGCTTTCTTCATTTCGGGGCTCTCCCGCTTTCGCATCAGCGCCTACAAGCAGCGCGGCACGCTGGCGGCCGTCATCCGGGTCATCTCCTTCGCCATTCCGGACGCCGCGGCGCTCGGCATCCCGGAGCGGGTCATCCATTCGGTCGACAAAAAGGCCGGCCTCGTGCTTGTGACCGGCCCCGCCGGGAGCGGAAAGTCCACGACCCTGTCCTGCATGATCGACTACATCAACGCCACCCGCGGCGGCCACATCATCACGCTGGAGGACCCCATTGAGTATCTGCACAAAAACAAGCGCAGCATTGTGAGCCAGCGGGAGATTTCGCTTGACACCGGCTCCTACGTCGACGCGCTGCGCGCCTGCCTGCGGCAGGCGCCCGACGTCATTCTGGTCGGCGAAATGCGGGACTTTGAGACCATTCAGACCGTCATGACGGCGGCCGAGACCGGCCACCTTGTCATCTCCACCCTGCACACCATCGGCGCGGCCGACACCATCGACCGCATTGTCGACGTCTTTGAGCCCTCTCAGCAGCGCCAAATCCGGGTGCAGCTCGCCATGCTGCTCCAGTCGGTCATCTCGCAGCAGCTTCTCATCGGGCTTGACGGAAAGCTACACCCCGCCTTTGAAATCATGCACACCAACACCGCCATTCGCACCATGATTCGCGAGTCCAAGACCCATCAGCTCGACTCGGCCATTTCGGCCGGGGCCGACTGCGGCATGATCACGATGGACGCCGGCATTCTGTCGCTTGTGGCGGGCGGGGTCGTCTCCCCCGAGGTGGCCATGCACTTTGCCGGCAACGCCGAGATGATGGAGCGCCGCATCGCCGCCCTCGCGGCGGGCGGGGGGGCGCGGTCATGAATAAGAAAAAGGCGCTCCGCGCCTTGACAATAGTCCTTGCCGCCGTATTTGTCTTTTCGGCCGGCGGGTTTTTGATGACGCTCTACGAGTACTACGAGGAAAAGAAAATATACAGTGCGGCCCAGGAGGAGTTCCTCGGCCCGCCCCCGGAAGAGACGCCGGCGCCCCCCGAAGAGCCGGAGACGCCGGCTGAGGAAGAACCTACGGAAGAGCCCTCGGAAGAGCCCTCGGAAGAGCCCTCGGAAGAGCCGGCGGAGCAGCCACCGCCCGAGCCGCCAAAGCCGGTCTTCACGCCCGACCAGGGCGTGGACTTTGAGGGGCTCGCGGCCCTCAACAGCGACATTTTCGGCTGGCTCTGGATCCCGGGCACGCGGGTCAACTACCCGCTTCTGCGCTGTGACGACAACAACGAGTACCTGCGCACCAGCTACGCCGGCAAGTCAAACCGCGTCGGCAGCATTTTTCTCGACAAGGCCTGCACCCCCGAGCTCACGATGCGCAACACCGTCATTTATGGCCACAACATGAAAAACGGCACGATGTTCGGCGACCTATTGAAATATCAGCAGGCGGGCTTTGCCGAAAAGCACCCGTCCGTGTACATTTACACGGCCGAGCGGGTCTATGAATACATCGTGTTTTCGGCCTATACGACCGAGGTCGGCAGTTCGGCCTACCTGCTCGGCTTTTCGGGCGACGTGGGTTTTGTCTCGCAGCTCGCCGCATGGGCCACTCAGTCGGTCGTGCGCATCGACCCCGGGCACTTGTTCACGGGGGCCGACCGCGTCATCACGCTGTCGACCTGCACCAACAGCGGCGGAAAAGACAAGCGGTTTATCGTGCAGGCCTTTCTGAAAGAGGAGCCCACCCCCGAAGAGGAACCCGTGCCCGAGGA
>DATMXT010000097.1:0-8197 GCA_035561375.1 Terriglobales bacterium
ATTTCCGATGTGCGTAGTCAATAGCGGCTTGTCAGTTCTGTGAAAAAAATATGGTTTATCAAGTCCGAGAGGTTGTCCCGCGCGAGAAAACGGGACGATAATGCGCGAAAAGGGGATATTTGAAGATGACACAAAAAAGACACAAAAGTGACCAGCCTGTTGCGGCACATGCTCCGGACGGTTATAGAAGTATAGGAGCCCGCCGGAAACGGCGGGCTCCTCGTAAAAACACGTCTTTTACATATTCAAAATAACGACCTTGTTGCCGCAATCCTCAAAAAAGCGCATGAGGTCGGCATAGCTCAAAAACACTGTCGCCGTGTTGACGTTCGGGTGAAAGCCAAGGCGGGGGCGGCTCGCAAGCTGGGCGTCGAGCACGACGGTCACGGCTTTGTCCACGTCATTGATGAGGCCGAAGGGCGTCACGGCCCCGCGGGTGAGCCCGAGATACCGCATAAGCCGCTCCTCCGAGGCAAAGCTGAGCTTGCCGCTCGCGAGCTTTTCGCCGATTTTGGCGAGGTCGGCCTGCTTGTGGCCGGGAATGAGCACGAGGTAGTGGCTGCGGCCCTTTGCGTCCCGCAAAAAGAGGTTTTTGCAGATTTCGCCCATGCTTTCAATGGCGGTCGCGGCCATCTCCTCTATTGTGAAAACGGCGACATGCTCCGCAAGCTCACAGGAAATTCCAAGCTCCCGGAGCCTTTGCAGCACCCGCTCTTTCTCTGACATAATACGACACCTCCGCCCTAAAAACAGCATACACTGTATCGAGGGAAACTTCAAGGACATTTTCCAACTACAATTTCAAGGAGTAATCGCAATGAACAAAAACATGAACTCCTCAGCATGCGTTACGCCGGGATGTGCTCTGGCGATGGTCTACTCGCCGGAGCAGATGTGGGGCGCAACCTATGATGCGGAGCTCGGCCTCGAGCGCGGGACCATATTTCCCGATCTCGACAAGCCGTTCCTGATGGGGGCGAGGTCGTGAACGAACGCGAAAGAATGCTGAAGGCCGTCCAGCAGTACGCTTTTGCCATGTGGGATGCGAGTCTCTTTCTCGATTCGCATCCCGAAGATATGAAGGCGCTCGCTTACTTCAACAAGATCAGTGAGCTGCACAGGCAGGCCGTTGCCGACTTTGAAGCGCGGTACGGCCCCCTGACAAGCATGTCGGCAGCGGGGACCGAGCGCTGGACTTGGGTCGACTCGCCCTGGCCGTGGGAGATGGAGGACTGACTATGTGGGAATATCAGAAAATGCTGCAGCACCCGATCAAAGTGAAAAATCCGGACGCAAAAGCGGCCAAGGTCATCATGTCGCAGCTCGGCGGGCCCAACGGGGAGCTGGGCGCCTCGACCCGGTATCTCAATCAGCGCTACACCATGCCCTACGACAAGGTCAAAGCCATGCTGACCGACATCGGGACCGAGGAACTCGGTCATGCCGAGATGGTGGCGACGCTCATCCATCAGCTGACCCGCAACCTCACGGTCGACGAAATCAAGGCCGGCGGCTACGACACCTACTTTGTCGACCACACGGTCGGCGCTTTCCCGCAGTCGGCGGGCGGCACGCCCTTTTCCACCGCGACGCTTCAGGTCACCGGCGACCCCATTGCCGACCTCATGGAGGACCTCGCGGCCGAGCAGAAGGCCCGGCTCTCCTACGACAACATCCTGCGGCTGGTCGACGACCCCGACGTGCGGAGTGTCATCAAGTTCCTGCGGGAGCGCGAGCTCGTCCACTTCCAGCGCTTCGGCGATTCGCTTGGCGTCGTGCAGGACAATCTGAACAGCAAGAACTTCTACGCCTTCAACCCCGGCTTCGACAGACCGCAAGGCAATATGCCCGGCGGCATGCCGGGGACCAGACCCGGCGGCAGACCGAACGGCAGGGCCGACACCATGCCAGGCCCCGGCACCATGCCAGGCCCCGGGACTATGCCCGACACCAGACCGGGCGGCAGGCCGGGGAGCAGGCCTGAAGACATGCCCGACAACTGGCTCGACAGGCCCGGCACCACGCCCGGCACCCTGCCCGGAACTTTACCCGGCAAAAAGAGATATTAGTACAAAACGGCATCATAGGATGAAGAGACGCCGGCAGGCCGCAAAGTGGCTGCCGGCGTCGGATGTTTCACTGCCCTGCGCGGGGGTGAACGCGAAGCTCATACGGGGACCGGTATTGGTAAAAACTATTGATAGACGGGTTTTGTTTGTGATAGCATAGACTTGACGGTTGTCAAAAATTATCTGCGCCTGCAAGTACTGTCAGAAAACAGGGCAGTCCGCAAGGGGGAAGGTCATATGACGCTGCAACAACTCCGGTATGTCGTCGCGATTGAGCAAAGCGGCTCGTTCACCGCGGCCGCAAAAAAAATGTTCATCTCTCAGCCGAGCATCAGCGCCATGGTCGGTGAGCTGGAAAAGGAACTTGGCACAGACATTTTCAAGCGCGGCCGGCAGGGGGTCATCCTGACCGCGGACGGGAAAGAATTCTTGAAGTATGCCTATCAGATGCTCGAGTGCGAGACTGCAATTTCAAAGCGGTTTTCTCCGGGCCACGTCAAACTGGCGCATCAGTTTTCGGTCTCCTCTCAGCACTATACATTTGTGGTAAACGCGATTTCGGAGCTTGAAAAAATCCTGAAGAACACCTCCTATAACCTGCGGCTGAAGGAGACGCTGACCTCGACCGTCATTGAAGACGTCGCAAAACAGCGCAGTGAGGTCGGCGTGATTTTTCTTTCCGACATTTCCGAAAAGTATATCCGCCGTCTCCTGAAGGCAAATTATCTGGATTTCGCGCCGCTCATCGAGGCAAAGACAAGCGTTTTTCTTCACAGGAGCCATCCGCTCGCACAGCGGGACAGCGTGACGACGGAGGATTTGGAGCCCTATCCCTGCGTGATTTACGACCAGGCGAACGACCTGCCGCTCTACTACTCCGAGGAGGTCTCCATCCCGACCTTCAGGCCGCAAAAGCAGCTCTACACCACGGACCTGTACACCTCTCTCGTCCTGATGCGAAATAACGGCGCCTACAACATCGGAAGCGGAATTCTCATGCCGGACATATCCGATTTTGTGGCGGTGGAGCTGGCGGGATTCGCGCCGATCACCATCGGCTGGATCGGTCTTCAGAATTCCATTCTCTCCGACATCGGCATGGAGTTCATTCGCCTCGTGCAGGAGAGGCTGGACGAGTGCAAGGTCAATCCATAGCTTACACCTATGCAATGCCATCAAAGCTATGTATTTGATTTTCGCAGTTTTCACGGTTACAATGTAGACAGGGACAAGAGCGGAGAAGTGTGGCGCGAAGTCGGCGCAGCCGCGTTGACGGACGGCCCGCTGTCTGCCCAAATAAGGACGGAGGAAATGCTATGTCTGCACAAGGCGGTTTTGCGACAAAATGTGTTCACGCGGGGAAAAACCCGGATGAGTTCGGAGCGCTCTGTACGCCGATCTACCAGACGTCCACGTTCGCCTATCCCGACACCGACAGCGCGGCCGCCGGGTTTGCGGACCTTGCAAGCGGCTTTCACGGCTTTGCCTATTCAAGGCTGACAAACCCCAGCTGCGACGTGTTTGAAAAAAAGCTGGCCGAGCTTGAGCACGGCGCCCGCGCTGTCGCGTTTGCCTCCGGCATGGGGGCCATTGCCGGAACCTTGGTCAGTCTCGTCAAGGCGGGGGACCACATTGTCTGCTCAAAGACGCTGTATTCCGGGACGCACCACCTGATCAACGCCTCTTTGGCGCGTTTTGGCGTGGAAGTCACCGCGGTGAACACGTCCGACCTGGACGCCGTGGAAAAGGCGGTGCGGCCCAGCACAAAACTGATTTACTTTGAGACGCCCGCAAATCCCACGATGGAGATCACCGACATTGCCGGCATCGTGGCCATTGCCAAAAAGCACGGGCTGATGACCGTGAGCGACAACACCTTTGCCTCGCCGTTTTTGACAAACCCCATCGACTTTGGCGTGGACATCGTCGTGCACAGCTGCACGAAATACATCGGCGGCCACGGCGACGTCATCGCCGGAGCGGCTGTCGCAAAAGAAGAGGACATTGCAAGCCTGATCCGCTATGAGGGGCTGATGCACTTTGGCGCGGTCATGGCGCCGCACACGGCGTTTCTCCTCGAGCGCGGCCTGAAAACGCTCGGCATTCGCATGCGGCAGCACTGCGCAAACGCGCTGCAAATCGCATCCTGGCTGGAAAAACAGCCCTGGGTTGCCGGCGTGCGGTATCCGTACCTGCCCTCCGACCCGAGCTGCGAAACAGCGAAGAGGCAGATGCGCGGCGGCAGCGGCGTCGTGACCTTTGACGTGGCGGCGGGTCTGGAAGGCGGAAAGGCGCTCATGAACCATTTGAAGCTCTGCACCATCGCAGTCTCCTTGGGCGACTGCGAGACGCTGGTGGAGCACCCCGCGTCCATGACCCATATCATGGTCGACAAAGAGGAGCGCCTGGCCGAGGGCATCACCGACGGGCTCATCCGCATGTCGGTCGGGCTGGAGGACGCGGAAGACCTGATTGCGGACCTGGAGCAGGCCGCCGCGTATATCGGCAAATAAGAGGCTTTTCATGTGAACGCTATATTAGATTGGCCGGAGCCGGCAGCCCGTACAGGGTCTGCCGGCTCCGGATTTTTATTGAATTATCTGCCGCATGAGGATGCGGCGGTTTTTATTTCCCGCTGACTTTCTTTACGGCGTTTTCGGCCGACCAGAACCCCGACATGTAGGCCCAGGTCTGCGCCGAGCCGGCAAAGCCGCCGGGGGTGTCGGCCATCGCGTCGGTGCCGCCGGCGTAGAGCCCGCCAATGACGGCGCCGTCTTGCTTTGTGACCTCCCAGTTCTCGTTGATGGTCAGGCCGCCGGAGGAGCTGTAATTGTAGGCCTCGCCGATGACGGCGTAGAAGGGGCCCTCGCCGCCCGGCGCCCAAAGGTATTTTGCGGGCTTTCCGAACTCCTCGTCCACGCCCTTTTCGCAGGCCGCGTTGTAAGACGCGACGGTGGCTTCAAGCGTGGCAGGGTCGAGTTTCAGCTGCTGCGCAAGCCCCGCCACACTATCGGCCTTGACAACGCATCCGGCATTGATGCCGGCTAGCATGATGTCCGCCATCTCGGGAATGGGCGTGTTGAGGGGGAACGCCTCGTTGCCGAAGTTGAAGAACAGGCCGGTGTGGGTGTGGTCAAACCCCTGCTGGGCAATTTCCTGAATCTGCTTTTCGGAGAAGATGCTGTAATACCGCTCTCCGCCCTGCCACCACGGCCAGGTCTCGGATTCGTTTGCGTAGCGTTTGGCGTTTTGGCCGACAAACAGCGTGTTCATGTTGGTGACCATGATGAGCGGCACGTCGTTGAGCGACCAGGTGGCCCGCCTTCCGGTCCAGGAGTCGGTGCCGGTGGGGTAATAGGCCTGCTCGGTCCAGTAATTTTTCGCGACAAAGGTCAGCGGCCGTCCGGTCCAGGTCTCGGCGTTTTCATAGTAGTTGATGGGGAAGTCCTTGATGATGGCGATCGGCGCGGCGTTGTGGACATTGCCGCCGCCCTCGTCTCCCGCCCGCCCGGCGCCGAGCTTCCACGCGGCGGCGATCATTTCGCCCGTGTTCTGGCCCGAGCCGATGAGCTTATACGCAAAGCCGTTCGAGTTGAACGCCCGCAGCATCTCCGGGTTTCCGCCAAACCCGCCCGTGGCCAAAATGACCGCTTTCGCGTTGATGATGTACTCGGTGCCGCTCACGACGTTTCTCGCCAAAACGCCTGTCACGGTGCCCGCGGCCTCGTCATAGATGAGGTCGTAGCCCTCGGTTTCAAGCATGTATTTACCGCCCAGCGCCTCATAATCGCTGACCATCTTGTCGAAGAAGCTCGCAATCAGCGCCTTGTTGCCGCCAAATGTGGAGCCGTAGTCGTAGACGACCGGGTATTCGCTCCCCATGCCGGTTCTGCGCGGGCCCGAGTGGAAATCAAAGCCGTGGCTGATGAGCCAGTCGAGCAGGGTCCCGGTATGCGTTTTAAATTTCTCCCAGTAGGGATTGCCGGCGTTCATCGGCCCCAGACGCTCCTCAATCAAATCGAGGGACACGAGGTCCTGCCCGCCGTTGATGGACTGTTGCAGCACGGGCGGATTGATTGCGGCCATATGCGACGTGAGGGCGGAGGTGCCGCCGTATCTCGCGGCCTTTTCGAGGGCCAGCACAGTGCCGCCGCCGTTTTCCTTCAGCAGCTCGGCGGCCCGCATGGCCGCGGCGCTGCCGGTTCCGCCCATGCCGACCACGACGACGTCGACGTCAAGGGTCTCGGCCGGCCCGGCGGGATAACTGGCGTCGACCCAGAACACTTCGGACGCCTTCTCGGCGGAGCCCGCCGCGTCCAGCGCCTGCTGCAGCGCGTCTGTGACGGCGACCCTGAGCGCGGCGCTCGAGACGGTGGCGCCCGTGATGAGGTCGACTCCGACCGACTGCTTTTCCAGCACCCGGGGGATCATGTAGTCGATGACCGTCTGCAGGAGGGGAGGCGTTTCGCCGTTTTCCCCGTCGACTTTGATGTCCAGTATCTCGGTCTCGCTGACCGTCACGTGGACGGGCAAAGGCTCGATGAGCGAAAAACCGTTGCCGTGTCCGGTGTAGGTGCCGGCCTTCATTTTGACGCCCTCAGGCTCCGGCGCTGCGGCCGGCGGCGCCTGCGTGCATCCGAATGCCGCCCCCATCAGGAACATAAGGGCAAGTGCTATTGAGAAGGCGCGCATCAGTTTCCTGTTCATGCTCTTTTCCTCCTTTGATGTGAGGGGCCGCCGGACGCGAATACGGGGTGACTTCGCCCCGGTTGTCCCTTTAAATAAGACTATAAAGTGTGCAACTGTTGCATAGTCAATACATGGAGGGAAATTAATCCGAATAAAAAACCGGAGAACTGACGCCTTGTACATCACATGCGGCTCATACGTCCGCGTTTTCAATGGGAAGCCACAGCTCGTTGAAATAGACGGTGTCCGGACCATTTCCAAGGCTCCAGATGCCGTAGGAGAGCGCGCTTTTTGCGGGCGTATACCCGTTTTCCCGCACATATTTGAAGAGCGGCAAAAACCACTCATATTGAAATTCGTCCCGGCATCCAAAAGCAAAGGAGAAGGTGAAGCGGACGCTGGGGCGCGGCACAAGCTCCCGCACCCACTCGTTCACCGGCAGGTGATGCCGCTGTATGTTGCTTCGCTCGGTGCAGTATCCGTCGGCGCGGGTGATGCGCCCGTCGTCCTCAAAGCGGAGCATGTGGGAAATCCGCACAAAGGGCATCGTCTCAATCCACATGCGTTCGGCTTTTTCCCGCACCCCGTCCTGTTCGTCCCGGAGGGCGCGCGGCATCCAAAACAGGTGCGGATGGCTCTCTGTGCGGCAGGAAAAGGTCTGCGCCTCCAGCCGGTCCAGCGTGCCCAGCATGTAATGGATACTGTGAATCTTGGACTGCAGTTCTTCAATCTGCGCGGACAGGAGCGCTTGCTTTTCCCGCAGGGTATCCCGGACACCCCCGATGGAGCGCTCCTGAAAGATGCCGCCGATCTCCTCGAGCGTAAAGCCGGAGGAGCGAAAGGAGTGCAGCTTGCACAGCACGCCGATGTCGGTGCTGTCAAAGCGGCGGTAATTGTTCTTTGGGTCGCGCACCGGATTGACAAGCCCCAGCTTCTCATAGTGGCGAATCGCATTCTTTGTAAGGCCAAACTTTGTCGTCAGGCAGCCAAGCTGATAGTCCATAGAGCTGCTCCTCCCCGGCTGCGCGCCTGCCGCGTATGGATAAAAAGGCCTGCGTGCAGCGTGATTTGTGATTGCGGACAATATTTAAGTAGAATTATAGCATCTTTTGAGGCGTAAAAAAATCGATTCCTGGAAATTTCCCCCGCGCTCTCGCCGATTTGTATTCCCGGAGCCTTGGATGCCATGCATATCCGTGCCGTCAGGACCATATAAGACGGGGCAGTCAACAAAAAAGAAATCGGGAGAGGAGCGCAAAAAAAGCGTTCGTACTCGATATCTATTGGTACTAAAGAATCCGTCCCACCGAAATGGCGGTGACGTTCACCTGCCGGGCTGTCGCTTTACCTAAATATAGTTGCGGAAGGGGAGAACGGGGGCGGACAGGCCCTAAATGCGGTGGTATGCGGAACGCCTGGAAATATTGATGAATAAATGC
>DATMXT010000098.1:0-2808 GCA_035561375.1 Terriglobales bacterium
AAGCACGCGGTGGCCTATCGCGCCATGTCGCTGCTGCTCAAGCGTCCGCCGGGACGCGAAGCCTACCCCGGCGACGTCTTCTATCTGCACAGCCGGCTTTTGGAGCGGGCCGCCCACCTGAGCCCGGAACTCGGTGGGGGCTCCATGACGGCGCTGCCCATCGTCGAGACCATGGCCAGCGACATCTCTGCCTACATTCCGACCAACGTCATCTCCATCACCGACGGGCAGATTTACCTCGAGTCGGAGCTCTTCCACGCCGGCATACGGCCCGCTGTCAACGTCGGACTGTCGGTCTCCCGTGTCGGCGGCGCGGCCCAGCGCAAAGCCATGTCCAAAGTCTCGAAAAAACTGCGGCTGACCTTGGCGCAGTACCGGGAGCTCATGATTTTTGCGCAGTTTGGCGCCGACATCGACCCGACGACCAAGAAGCTGCTCGACTACGGCGACAGGCTGACCGAGACCCTCAAGCAGCCGCAGCACAGCCCGCTGGCCCTCACCGACCAGATCTGCCTGCTGCTGGCCGTCACCGGACAGCATCTGGCGGCCATTCCGGTCAAATCGGTGCGGGCCTTCAACGAGGGGCTGCTCATTTATCTGAAAAACGCCTGCCGCGCACAGCTTGGCCGCATTGAGAAGACGGGGCAGCTTTCGGACGAAGACATGCAGGCCATAAACAGCGCCATTGCCGAATATGCCAGAGACTTTAAGGCGGTGTAGACATGGCCAGTATCAGCGATATCCGCTACCACATCAAGAGCATCAACCAGACGCGGCAAATCACAAACGCCATGTACCTCGTGTCGGCCGCCCGCATGCGCAAGGCCATCAAGCGAATTGAGCAAAACAGCGCCTACTATTACAAGGCGCTCGACACGATGCTCGACATCCGCGCCCACACCGGTGAAATCAACCACCCCTACCTGACCCACCGGCCGGGAAAGCCCAAGATGGGCTACATCATCATCGCGGGGGACAAAGGGCTTGCCGGCAGCTACAACCACGACATTCTGGCCTTTGCGGAGCAGTCTATGAAAGGCAGGAACGTCACGCAGATTCTCACGGTCGGCGATGTCGCCACGAGCTATTTCAAGCGCACGGGCAGAGAGGTCAACGCACGCTTTGAGAATATGATGACCGACCTCTCGGTCGACACCTCCCGCGCCCTGATGGCCCTCATCAAGCGGCTCTACGACCAGCGGGTCATCGACGAGCTGCACATCATCTATATGCGGTTTATCAACTCGGTCCGCCAGAAGCCCAAGGATTTCAAGCTGCTGCCCATTGAGCTCTCCGACTTCGGCGCCGACCATCCCCCCCGCGAGGACAACATTGAAATGCTGTACGACCCCTCCCCGGAGCGGGTCTTTGACGCACTGGTGCCCCAGTTTATGATCGGCGTCCTCTACGGCACCATGGTGCACGCCTATGTCAGCGAGAACAGCGCCAGAATGAGCGCAATGGAAAACGCCACCCACAGCGCCGACAAACTCATCAAGAAGCTGACGCTGCAGTACAACTCCATGCGGCAGCTGGCCATTACAAGCGAGTTAAACGAGATTGTCAGCGCAGCGAATGCGTTTCATGAAAAGGGTGATCACAATGGATAACGGCCGTAACTGCGGCGTCATCATCAAAATCGCGGGGCCTGTGCTCGACGTGCGGTTTGAAATCGGCGAAGAGCCGACCATTCGCACGCTGCTCTATACGGACGGCGAGCCCTCGGTCCACATGGAAGTGGCCCAGCAGACGGCGCCCGGCGTCGTGCGGGCCATTGCGCTCGAGGCCACCGAAGGGCTTTGCTGCGGCACGGCGGTGCGCAGCACCGGCGGGGGCATCACGGTCCCGGTCGGCGAGAAAATGCTGGGCCGGGTCATCGACTCGCTGGGCCGCCCCATTGACGGGGCGGGCCCCATAGACGCGCAGCGGTGGCCCGTCCACCGCCCGGCCCCGGGGTTCAACAGCCAGCGCCCCATCACGGAGCTCTTTGAGACCGGCATTAAAGTCATCGACCTGCTGGCCCCCTATCCGGTGGGCGGGAAAATCGGCCTCTTCGGAGGCGCCGGCGTCGGCAAGACCATCCTCATCATGGAACTCATTCACAACGTCGTCACCAAACACGGCGGCTATTCGGTTTTCACCGGCGTCGGCGAGCGCAGCCGCGAGGGCGTTGAGCTCATCAACGACATGCGGGAGTCGGGCGTCATCAAGAACACGGCTTTGGCCTTCGGGCAGATGAACGAGCCTCCGGGCTCCCGCATGCGGGTGACCTTGGCGGGGCTCACGATGGCCGAATACCTGCGCGATGAGATGGGGCAAAACGTCCTGCTCTTCATCGACAACATTTTCCGCTATGTGCAGGCCGGCAACGAGGTCTCGGCGCTCTTAGGGCGCATGCCCTCGGCCGTCGGATACCAGCCGACGCTGGCCACGGAGCTCGGTGAATTACAGGAGCGCATCGCCAGCACGACCCGTGGCTCCATCACCTCGGTGCAGGCCGTCTATGTCCCGGCAGACGATTTGACCGACCCGGCGCCCGCCGCCATTTTCTCGCACCTCGACGCCACGACCGTCCTTTCCCGCTCCATTGCTGAAATCGGCATCTACCCCGCCGTCAACCCGCTCGACTCGACTTCGAGAATCCTCGAGCCCGGCGTCGTCGGCGAGCGGCACTACAAAGTGGCCCGCCGGGTGCAGGAGATTTTACAGCGGTACCACGAGCTGCAGGACATCATCGCAATTTTGGGCATGGACGAGCTGGCCGAAGAGGATAA
Source organism: Terriglobales bacterium (assembly GCA_035561375.1). GTDB lineage: Bacteria > Bacillota > Clostridia > Oscillospirales > Feifaniaceae > DATMXT01. Next base: position 2,775 of record DATMXT010000098.1, read on the forward strand.
ACTGACGGTCTACCGCGCCCGCAAAATCCAGAAC
>DATMXT010000099.1:0-7409 GCA_035561375.1 Terriglobales bacterium
TCGAAAACAGGCCGCTGCGGCTGTCCGGCGCCGTCCGGGGATGAAGGTTTTGCCACCGCGCCGAAGCTTGTAAACTTCAAAGACTCGCCTGCCGCCGTGACCGCCTCCCCCTCCCGGAGCGTCGCCGCCCTGTCGGGGGCGCGCTTTGCGGGCTCAGGTTCCTCCGTCTGCGGGGCCGCTTTTTTCTCGATGACCCCGGCGTCCGCGGCCTTGCGCATTGGCTCTTCGGGCGCCGAAGCTTCAAAGTCCCGTTTTAGCGTGGCCTTTTCGGGCTCCCCTGCCGAATTTGCCGCGGCGGGCTGCTCCGCCGTCCTGACCGGCTCCCGCGTTTGCGTGCCGGCGTCCGGGGCGGAGGTCTTTTCGCGGGGGGCGGCCATAAACACACGGCTCGCATGAATTTCGGCCGGTCTCTCCGGGTTTGCCTGCGTGGCCTGCGTGCCGGGCGCGGCCGTATGCTGCTGAGGTTGAATGGGGGCCTCGGGGTTCTCAGCTTGAGGCTCCAAGGCCGCCGCGTCTGCAGAAATGGCCTCAGTATCGGGGGGCCTCGCACCTGCCGCCGGAATTTCAAAGGTATGCGGTGTCTCCTGCTGCGCCGCCTTCTGGGTTTGCGCGGGCAGGTCGGGCACGGTCTGCGCTTGCGCGGCCGCGGCTGCGGGCGCATCCGCCTTGAGCGCCACTGCCGAAACGGCGGGCTGAGGGGCGGGCGCCGGCTGTGCGGCGTCAAGGGTCACTGCGGTCGGATTCTCCGCCTGCTGCGCGAGTGGCGCGGCGTTCAGCAGCGCTGAGAGCTCGGGCGGGATAAAGGTCGCCTCAAGGACTTTGTCCTCTTTCGCGCGGTCTTTCTCCGGCTGTTCCCCGAATTTTACACGCCCGGCCTTGTCCTCTTTTTCGCCCTCTGCCGCCTTTGTCTTTATGCGGGCGAGGAGCGCCTCAAAGCCGCCCTCTTTTACGGGGCCCTCCGCTTTCGCCGCGGACTTTTTCCCCGCCGCGCAAAAGTCATATTGCACCAGTTGTATCATTTTGTCTCACCTCCTTTCACATAGTAACGCTCATGCGCTTATCTCCAAGCCGCGGAAGGGGTCGCCGTCGCTACGTATTCTTCAATCGACCGCTCGTCCTCCCGTCTGGCCATGGCCAGATAAAGTCCAAACTGCTTGTCCTTGAGAATTTCAAGTCCCCGCTTTTCCTTGTTGACCGCCACGACCTTCCCGGTCTGCCGGTCGACCGCCTCCTGCGATTTGCACACGGCCTCTTCGAGCTTTTCAAGCTCCCTGCGCAGCTCTTCCAAATACACGGCGTAGCCCACAATCTCCCCTACCTGCGCGCCTTTCAGGCAGAGCGCCGCGTATTCCCGGCAGCAGTCACTCAGCTTTGCCGTAAGGGCGTCGCGCTCGGCCAGGAGCTTTTGGTGCCGGGACTGGAGGTCCATCAGGATGGCTTTCTCGTTTTTTTGAAGGTGAATTTTATAGTTTAACACATGCTCCAAAGGAAATGCGAACCGTTTCATCCTTTACACCTCACTGGGTCAGCGCCTCGAGCGCCTGCGTGATGTCGCCGAGCCCCGCCTTTTCGTCCACGCCCTGCCGCAGAAATTTATTGATGTTTGCCACGCTGCGAATGGCGTGGTCGAGCTCGGGATTTGCGCCGCTCTTGTAAGCCCCGATGCTGATGAGGTCGGTGTTCTCCTGATAAATGGAGAGAATGCGCCGGAGCTTGCCGGCCGCCTGCATCTGGCCGTCGCTCACGACCTCGTTCATGAGGCGGCTGATGCTGGCCAGAATGTCAATGGCCGGAAAGTGGTTTTTCATGGCCAGCGCCCGGGTTAAGACGATGTGCCCGTCGAGAATGCCGCGCACGGTGTCGGAGATGGGCTCGTTGACGTCGTCCCCCTCGACCAGCACCGTGTAAATGCCGGTGATGGAGCCCTTGCCAAAGTTGCCCGACCGCTCCAGGAGCCTTGGCAGCAGCGAGTAGATGGAGGGGGTGTACCCGCGGGCCACCGGCGGCTCCCCCATCGCAAGGCCGATTTCCCGCTGGGCCATGCAAAACCGCGTCAGGGAGTCCATCATTAAGAGCACGTTTTTCCCGCAGTCCCTGAAGTGCTCGGCGATTGTGGTGGCGACTAAGGCGCATTTGAGGCGCATCATGGCCGGCTGGTCCGAGGTGGCGACGACCAGCACCGAGCGGGCCATGCCCTCGGCCTTCAAATCCTTTTCCATGAAGTCCACAACTTCGCGGCCGCGCTCCCCGACGAGGGCAATCACGTTGACGTCGGAGGCGATGTTGCGGGCGATCATGCCGAGCAGGGTGCTCTTGCCCACGCCGCTCCCGGAGAAAATGCCGATTCTCTGACCTCTTCCGCAGGTGAGCAGGGCGTCGATGGCCCGCACGCCAAACGGAATTGCGGTGTCGATGCGGGGGCGCTCCAGCGGGTTGGAGGGGACGCTTTGAACCGAGGCGCAGGTCATGCCCTGAAGGGGGCCCTTGCGGTCAATCGGGTTTCCAAATCCGTCGATGACCCGGCCGATCAGCCCCTCGCCGACCGGTACGCGCAGCACGTCGCCGGTGCCCTTTACGAGGCTGCCCGGCCCCACGCCTCGAAGGTCCTCAAACGGGGTGAGCAGAATGCGGTCGCCCCGAAAGCCGATGACTTCGGCCCTTATGGGGTGGTCGAGGTGTTCGGACTGAATGAGACAGACCTCTTCCATGTTGGCCTTGGGCCCTGTGGACTCAATGACCGAGCCGACGATTTTATCGACCTTGCCCATATACACTTTTGTCTCGACGCCGGAGAGCGCCCGGAAATACGCGTCGAAGGTCAATTTCTATTCCTCTCAATCCGCAAAGGGCCCTGTGTCGCCGGACGAGGCGGCAATGAGCATTTCCACGTCCGCGAAGGCGTCCTTGATTTTGTCCATCTGGGTGTCGAGACTCGCGTCGACAATTCCCGTAGGCGTTTCGAGTATGCAGGTACCGGCCGGAGCCTCGGGCAGGCCCACGATTTCAATGTGCTTTGCGCCCTGGACGAGGGACATCAGGGTGCCGGCGTTCTCGGTCGCAAACTGCACCTGCATGTCGGAGACCGACAGCCTTATCCACTCCTGGTCCCGCAGCTCCTGCGCGGCGCCCTTGTAAATGTTTAAGAAAACCTCATTGTTTTGGTCCATTTCGGTCTGAATGACTTTTTTTGCGACGCTGATGGCGAGGTCCCGGATTTTCCCCTCGTAATTTCTCAGCATGCCGGCCTTTTGCTCCTCGAGCGACGAAAGCAGGGCCGAAATTTCGCTGACCGTCTCTCCGATTTCGAGGTTGGCGTCGGCAATTGCCTTTTGCTTGCCCTCTTCGTAGCCAAGTGCCCTTGCCTCTTCCATCAGGGCCTTTGCGTCTTTTTTTGCGGCGGCAAGCATTTGGGCCGCCTCGTCGCGGGCCGCTTTGAGGGCCGCCGAAGCCTTGTCCGCTCCGTCTTCGGGTTTCCCGGCAGGCACCTGAATGAGCTGCGGCGCGCTCTCAGGGTACTTCCTATTTATGTATCCGAAGGGGGCCGGCATGTCCATTTCCCAGCAGTCGAGCTCGGTGCCGCGCCCGACCTGCACAAAACGGGCCTTGATTACTTTAGTCAATGACCTCATCCTTCCCGCCGCGGGAGATGAAGATCTCCCCGCTCTCTTCCAGCCTGCGCACAATGGCGACCAGCCGCTGCTGCGCGTCCTCGACGTCCGCCAGCCGCACGCCGTGCAGATACTGTGCGTCTTCCTTCATCATATCGGCCATACGCGAAGACATATTGCGGTAGAACACCTGCGAAACCTCGTCTCCGCTGCCCTTGAGCGCAATGAGCAGGTCCTTCGTATCCACTTCCCGCAGGAACCGCTGAATGGCCGCGGAATCGAGCAGCGTGATGTCCTCGAACACAAACATCAGCTTGCGAATCTCCTCCGCAAGGCCGGGGTCCGCCCTGCTCATCTCCTCGAGGATGTATTTTTCGGTGCCGCGGTCGACCGAGTTCATGATTTCGGCCATATACTTGACGCCGCCGATTTCGGCGAAGTCCATTGACGCGACGGAGGAGAACCGCTTGGACAGCGTCTTTTCGACCTCTTTGACCATTTCGGGGGAGGTTCTGTCCATGACGGCAATGCGCTGCGCCACATCGAGCTGGAGCTCCCGCGGCAGCTCGGCCAAAATCTCGGAGGCCTGGTTTGCCCGCAGATAGGACAGGATGAGCGCAATGGTCTGCGGGTGTTCGTTTTGAATCATGCTGATGAGATGCTTGGGGTCGGCCTTGCGCAGGAAGTCAAAGGAGCGCGTCCGGATGGTCTTGTTCACCCGCTCAATGAGGACGGCGGCGGCCTGGGGACCGAGTGCCTTGTTGAGAATTTCCCTCGCGTACTCAATGCCGCCCTCGGTCACATACTTCTGAGCCAGGCAGAGATTGTAAAATTCGTCGAGACACTGTTCGGTCTGCTCCGACGTGAGGTCCTGCAGCATGGCGATTTCGAGCGTGAGCTGTTCAATTTCGTCCTCACGCAGGAATTTGTAAATGATTGACGCAGTCTCGGTGCCCAGCGAAATGATGACGGCCGACGCTTTTTTTCTGGAGTCGAACTGCACTTGTTTTGCCATTTTACTGCTCCTCTTTCAGCCATGTGCGCAGCAGCTGCGCCACAATGTCGGGGTTGGTCGCCGAGAAGTCCTTGATTTGCCGCTTTAAGCTCTGCGCCCTCGTCTCGTTTAGCACGATTCCGCCGGGCAGGATATCCGTCGTCTCCTCCGGGGCGGCGGCCGCGACCTGGGCCTGCGCGGCTTCTTGCGCCGCTTGCTTTTTGGCCTGCGTCTTTTTGACGAAGAAGATCAGCCCCGCAGTGAGCAGCAAGAGCATCAAAGCGCCCGCCGCAAACAAAATCGGATTTTCCTTGATGATGGTCGTGAGCCCGGGGACGGTCTCCTGCGGCTGGGGCGCAAGGCCGCTTGAACCCGCGAGAAATTCCGCCGCCGTGACCGAGACCCGCTCTTCCGGCACGCCCGCCGCGAAGGCCACGGCCTGCCGGTATTTCGCAATTTGGGTGTCGGTCATGTTGGGCTTTCCAATGATGACCGAGACCGTGATGTCCCTGATCTCATACCCGTTTTTTTCGACCTGCTCGTAATACTCGTCCACGAGGTAGTCGGTGCTTGCGGAGGCGCTGGAGCTGCCTTCGCCGCCGCCCGCGTCCTCTTCCGGGTAGACGGTGGTTCCGGCGTTTGAGGCGATGCCGGGAATGCCGAAAGCGCCCACCGTGCCGTCGTTTGTCTCCTGCGTCAGGTCCTGCCTCGAAATGATGCCACCCTCCCCGACCGTCGGGTTGTAGGTCTTTTGCTGGCTCACTTTCGAGCTGAGGTCGATGGTGGTGTTGACCGCCACCCGCACGGCGCTGTAGCCGAAGACCGGCTGCAGCAGCTTAATGACCTTGGACTCCACCTCACGGTTGATGTTGGTTTCAATGGAGAGCTTGTCGGTCAGGACGGTCGAGTCTCCGCCCGGGTTGTTGAGCAGCGTGGCGTTCGAGTCGATGACGGCCACATTTTTGCTCTCAAGGCCCGGCACGCTGTTGGCCACGAGGTATTCGATGCCGTAAATCTGCTGTTTATCGAGCCCCGCGGGGGAGCTCAGCTCCAGCACCACGGATGCGGTGGCCGGAATGGCGTCCCCGGTGAGGACATAGCCGTTTTCCTCGGGGACGCTGATGGTCACAATTGCGCTTTTTACGCCGCCGAGCGTTTCAATGGCGGTCTGAAGCCGGTTTTGCAGCTGGAAAATCAGATATTGCCGCTTTTCGTAGTCGGTGGTCATGAAGTCGACGTTTTGCGAAAACAGGTCGTAGTTTTGGGCGCTGCGCGGATATCCGTCCGCCGCGAGCTGCATTTTGAGGCGTGCCTCGTCCCCCTCCGGCACAAGAATTGTGCCGCCGTCCTTGACCTGGGTCTTGACCGACATCTCGTCGAGTCTCGCCAGGATGACGCCTGCCTCGTCCGAGGAGAGCCCGGCGTACAGCACAGTATAGGTCGTATGGTTGAGAAGGGCGGCAACCGCGACAGACAGGATGACAATTCCGACAAGCAGCGCAATGATGATGCGCTGGCGTTTTTTTCCCTGCTTTTGCCAGAACTCTCCAATCTGTCGGACCGCTTTCGCGGGCGATAAATTCATATCTCGAACCTCTATCTGCTCTCACATTCGACTTCACGCGCCAGCGCAAATGTCCTTTGCGCAGGCCCCTGTTTTGCAAAACAGGGTCACAGGGACATCTTCATGATCTCGTTGTAGGCGTCAAGCGCCCTGTTTCGGAGCTGAACCAGCGTTTGCAGCGCAAGGTCGGCCCTTGAGACGTCAATCATCAGGGTGTGCAGGTCGTCCGACTGTCCGGTGGCCACCGCAAACTGGTCGGCCTTCACCTGCGCGTCGGTCGTGTTGACCGCGTTCACGGCGCCCTTCAAAATTTCGGCAAAGGGGCTTTCCGCGCCGGTCTCCCTGGCAGCGGCCGCGGCGCCGCTTTGCGTGATCGCATCAATTGAACTGACCTGCGCGCCAATCGGTGTGATGGCCATGAGCTTGTCCTCCCGTCACTTACCTATTTGCCGATTTCAAGGGCCTTGGCGGCCATGTATTTCACCGCGTTGAAGGCCGTGATATTGGACTCGTAGGACCTGCCCGCCGTGATGAGGTCCACCATCTCTTCGACGGTGCTGATGTCGGGCATCGCCACATATCCCGCGGCGTCGGCGTCCGGGTGGCCGGGGTCGTAGACCATTCGGACCGCGTTTTCGTCCTGTACGATGCCGGTCACCGCAACGCCGCCCATGCGCTCTTTCCCCTTCAAAATGTCGGCGAAGGAGGGGGACCGCTCGGCGAAGACCACCGACTTTTTCAGATAGGGGCCGCCCTCTTCGGTGCGGGTGGTCTCGGCGTTGGCAATGTTTTGCGCAATGACGTCCATTCGCAGCTTCTGGGCCGTGAGGCCGGAGCCGCTGATGTTCAGCGAAGATAAAAACGACATTTTACTTGCCTCCGTTCAGCACATAGCTCATTCTCGAAAACTCGCCCGACACCGCCTGCGCCATCGCCTGATACTGGAACTGGGCCTGGACCAGCGCAATGTTTTCGGCGTCGGCGTCAACCGAGTTTCCGTCCTCCCCCACGGCAAGCCCCCGCGCCTCTTCAATGCGGGGGGATACCGACCCGAGACGCTCCTGCATGTCCCGCCCGCGGCCGGCCGCGCCCAAGGCGTCCTCAAGCAGGCTTTCAAACAGGACGGCTTTGCTCTTATAGCCCGGCGTGTCATGGTTTGCGATGTTGCCCGATATCGCCTGCTGCCGCAGCCATAGCGCGTCCATGCTCTTTTGGGCCAACAGGATGCTGTCGGCCGTTGTGA
>DATMXT010000100.1:0-9814 GCA_035561375.1 Terriglobales bacterium
GTAGTATAATATGATTTGTGCTGTGAAGGGGAGTGAAGGGATGGGGCTTGACACGTATTTTCCAATCTGGGAGAAGCTGACGGGCGCACAGCGGGAGCTGCTCCTCAGTTCAGCCACACAGCGCACCGTGCCGGCAGGGACTTTGCTGCACAGCGGGTCGGCCGACTGCATCGGCCTCTTTGTCATCCGCTCGGGGCAGCTCCGGGCCTTTGTGCTGTCGGACGAGGGCAAGGAGGTCACGCTCTACCGGCTCTTTGAGCGGGACATCTGCCTGTTTTCGGCCTCCTGCATCATTGCGAGCATTCAGTTCGAGCTCATGATTGAGGCCGAGAAGGACTCGCAGGTCTGGGTCATTCCGCCCGATGTGTACAAAGAGCTCATGGCGCACTCGGCCGCCGTCGCCAACTATACAGGAGAGCTCATGGCAACCCGGTTTTCGGAGGTCATGTGGCTCATTGAGAAGATCATGTGGAAGAGCTTTGACAAGCGCCTTGCCGCCTTTTTGCTCGATGAGAGCGACCTCGAGGAGAGCGACACCCTAAAAATCACCCATGAGAAAATTGCGGCCCATATGGGGACGGCCCGCGAGGTCGTCACCCGCATGCTGCGGTATTTCCAGTCGGAGGGCATGGTAAACCTCACGCGCGGCGCCGTGCAGCTGACCGACAGACCGAAGCTCGCGGCGCTTTCAGAATAACCGATTGACAAAAAGCGCCGTCCGGATTCTAACCGGACGGCGTTTTCTCCTCTCAGCCTGAGCGAGGTGAGCGCGTCGGCTTGAGCGAGGCGGGTAAATTATCCGAGCAGCGAGACGATCTGCCCCTTGGGTCTGGCGCCGACCGCCTTATTGACGACCTGGCCGTCCTTGACGACGACGAGGGTGGGGATGCTCATGACATTGAAGGACGCCGCGAGCTCGCGCTGCTCGTCGATGTTGACCTTGCCGACCTTGACGGCGGGGGTCTCTTCGGCGATCTCGTCGACCAGGGGGGAGACCATGCGGCAGGGTCCGCACCAGGCGGCCCAGAAGTCCAGCAGCACCGGTTTGTCGCTCTCCATGACCTCTTTTTGAAAGTTATCCTTTGTAATCGTTAAAACTGACATTTTTAGTCCTCCCGTTTGATTTTCCTTATTCGTATTTTCTTCTCCCACCGGCATGTGCAACCTTTGCCCCGGCATCCCGGCCACGCCGTTCCACACAATCCCTCTTTTTTGACGTCCGCGTTCCACGGTTGTCATCTTGACGCCTCCTCGGTTTCTATGGCCCTATCATACCGCTTTTTTTGCGCTGCTTCCGTGACAAACTCACACTCGCGTAAATTTTTTATTCCGTCACCGGCCGCCGGCTCTGGCACGGCTGATGAGCTGGGTCATGGTGCCCATCGGACAGCAGGCGCACCAGGTGCGGGGCTTGTATAGGACCATTGCCAGGGCGCCCAGCACCGTGGAGGTCAGCATGACGCCGTAAAATCCGAAGGCAAACTGCGCCGCCCACGGCGGCAAGGCGCCCCTGTGATAGGCCCAGTGCCAGGGGAGCTTAAAGCTCCAGAGCAGGGTCACGACCTGGCGCAGCCCGTTTGTACCGGCAAAGACCAGCCAGGTGTTCCAGAGCATCTGCGCGAACATGGCGAGAAAAAACGCCAAAAACCCATACCGGAACCACCGGCTCGCGAGGAATTTCGGGGGGTCCTTTTTGCGGGAGAGGCCGAGCTCGCTCCCTAACACCGAAAAGAGCTGACCCCTGCCGCAGTAGCGGTTGCAGTAGGCCTTGCCGCCGCCGGATATGGCGATGAGCAGCGGAATGAAAAAGCAGAGCAGGCCAAGCCAGGCGAAGAGGATGTTGAAAAAGCCGAGGACGAGATAGAGTGCCGACAGGAGCCACATGTAATCGTTCCAGTCCTTCTTCATGCGACCTCCTCCCGCAGGGTGACGGCGCAGGCCGGGCATTCCTTTGCGCACCTGCCGCAGCCGATGCATTTTTCAGGGTCCACCTTGGCGTAGACTCCTTTTAAAACTTCAATTGCGCTGCGCGGACAGACTTTTACACAACAGCCGCAGGCGACGCACCGGTCTCTTGCCACCGCGGCCTTTTTTCTTCCTGTCCGTGGACTTTGCATACGGGCACCTCCAAAGCATAGTGGGCAAAGCATATCATGCGGACAGGCGCGGTTTCGGTGACAATATCACTTACGGGCAAAAAACGGCGCGGGGACATGTCCCCGCGCCGTTTTATCAGATGTGTAAATCAGGCTTTCTTATATGTCGCGCTGCCGCCCATGTAGGTTGCGACGGGGCGCACGTCCTTGATCTCGTCTTCCGGAATTTCGAAAATGTCGCGGTCGAGCACCACGAAGTCGGCCAAAAAGCCCTCCTTGAGCCTGCCGCGGCGGTTCTCGTCGTTGCAGCAGAAGGCGCTTGCCGCCGTGTAGTTGTCGATGGCGGTGCAGATGTCGACCTTCTCGTGGGGCAGATAGACCTCGTCGCCCTCAAGTCCCTTGCGGGTGACGGCGCAGAAGAGGTTGTTGTAGGGGTTCAGGTCTTCGACCGGGCAGTCGGTGCCGTAGGAGAGGTGGACGCCCATGCGGGTCAGGGTTCCGAAGGCGTAGGAGGTCTCGGCGAGTTCATCCCCTACGCGGTCCCGCACCATCTTCATGTCGTAGTGGATGAAAATGGGCTGGGCCAGCACCTGCACGTCGTCGGCCTTAATGCGCTCCAGCATCGCACTGTCGGTGATCTGGCAGTGGACAAGGCCGTGCCGGTTGGGGTTCTTGCCGTCCTTGATGACCTTGTGGTAGCTGTTAAGGACCATCTCCACTGCGCCGTCGCCGATGCAGTGGGTCACGACGCCGTAGCCGGCGGCGTCCGCCATGCGCACAAACTCGTCGAAGACGTCGTCGGGCAGCGTCTTGATGCCGACCGCCTTTGCGTCGTCTGCGTACTTGCCGCGCAGCAGCGCCGTGCGGGCGCCTAAGGAGCCGTCGACAAAGAGTTTGAGGGGGCCGACCTGCACAAGGTCGTTGTTCTTGGCCCGCTCGTTGGCTTCAATGAACTTGGCGAAGACGGCCGGGGTGACAAAGCCGCACTGGCCGTAGTACCGGGCGGACAGCTCGCCGCGGCTCTCAAGCAGCCGCAGGGCCGCGAGCATCTCGGCGCAGTTGTTCTCGGCCACGTCGTTGCTCTGCAGCGTCGTCAGGCCCATTGAGGCCGCGTAGTCCATGGCGGCCCCCAGCTCGGCCGCAAAGGTCTCGGCGACCGGCTGAGGCATGATGGGGGAGAGCATATCGGTGCCGTGCTCGTAGAAAATGCCGTCGGGCTCGCCGTCCTCTTTGCGGCCGAGCTGGCCGCCCTCGGGGTCCTTGGCGGCGGCGGTGATGCCGAGCACCTCGAGCGCCCTGGAGTTGACCGAGGCCGCGTGTCCGCAGGCCCTGAAGAAGAAGATGGGCCGGTCGGTCGCGATTTTGTCGAGGTCGTCCCGGTTTGGCATGCGCTTTCCGTCGGTGAAATAGTCCTGATTCCAGCCCCAGCCGCCAAGCGCCTGGCCGGCCGGCATGTCGTGCTCTGCCAGGAACTTCTTGCTTCGCTCTATGAGCTCCGCCATCGAAGTGGCGCCGTAGAGCTGGACCATGCCGAGGTTCCGGCCTAAAAGCTGTAAATGCAGATGGCTGTCGTTAAACCCGGGGACGACGGTGCGCCCCTCGAGGTTGACGAACTCACAGGTCTCGGCAGCCGCGGCCAGCACGGCTTTACTTTTGCCGACCATCGCAATCTTTCCATCTTTGACCAGCATGGCCTCCTCAAAATGTCCGCGATCGACATAGATTTTGCCGTTTACAAATACGCTGTCCATAGTGCCCTCCTTGTGAGAATTTTTTTTATAGGGGTAACCAAAGCCAAGTATAACACGCAATTCATAAAAATGGAATTGAAAAATGACATTTGCAAAAAAAATTTGAGCTTTACGGGAAAATGGGAATTAAACGCTTTTGCATGACGTCGACAAGGCCTAAGTCGCTGAACTTGGCCGTCGGGATGACGGGCAGCGCCATCGTCGCAATGCGCAGCACGGGATTTGGCGATGCGATGCCGGCCTCCCGCAGCGCCGTCTTCAGGACGTCGGCCGCCGCCGCAAGCGCCTCGGGCGCCGCCGTCGTCATGAGCCCGCCGACCGGCAGGGGCAGCAGCGTCACGGCGTCGCCTTCAACGTAACACATGCCGCCGCCGCAGCCCCCGAGCGCCCTGACCGCCGCGTATCCCTCCTCCGGCGTGTGGTAGACGGCGCAGAGGTTGTGGCAGTCGTGGGAGACGGTGGAGGCGTTGGCGCCCTTGCCCAGCCCAAAGCCCCGCACGACGCCGAGCGTCCGGTTGCCCTTTCCGTAGCGGTTTAAAATCATGACATAGGCGAGGCCGTCGTCCCCCGAGAGGTCGACACAGCCGTCTTTGACCGGCAGGGTCTCGCGCACGCAGTCCGTGAGGGAGCCCGCCGGGGAGCGGTAGGTCAGCACATTGACGTCGACGAAAGGCTCATCCGCACGGGGGGCTTTGAGCAAAAAGTCCTCCGGACACAGGTCGGGCAGGCGCAGCGTGTTCTTCTCCTCAAGCGGGTAGGCGCAGGGCGGAATCTCCTCGGTCAGCCGCCCGGCCTTGGCGACCACCTTGCCCCCATAGATGACGGTGTCGACCTTGAATGAGGCGAGGTCGCCCACCAGCAGCATGTCGGCAACGTAGCCCGGCGCGACGGCCCCGATGTTCTCGAGGCCCGCCGCCCGGGCCGGGTTCAAAGTGGCGCACCGCACGGCGTCGATGCCCGAAAGCCCCGCCCGGACAGCTGACCGCACCACCTCGTCCATATGACCAAGTGTCATGTTGTCGGCCGTCTCGCGGTCGTCGGAGCACAGGCACAGGCTGTCGGTATATTTGAACTGCCGCACGCCCATGACAATCTGTTCGACATTTTTCGCCATCGAGCTGTACCGGGCGTCGACCGCCATGCCGTTTCGGATTTTGTAGGCGGCGTCCTCGGCCGTCCTCGTCTCGTGGCAGGTCTTGGGGCCGCCCGCAATGTAGGCCGACAGCTGCCGGCCCACGCCGATGGGGGCGTGACCCTGTATGTAGAGCCCGCACTCGCGGGCCGCGGCAATAATGTCCATCATGCGGGGGTCGCCCTCGGAGACGCCCACAAAGTCCATGACCTCGGCAAGCCCCACGACCCTTTGCAGCTTTGCAAGGCGGCGTATCGTCTCCCCGTCAAACTCGGCGCCGGCCGTCTCGAGCCCGGGCACCGCCGGCACGCAGGAGGGGATGTCGATGAGCTGCCGCATGGGCAGCCGCGCCCCGGCGTCGTGCATATAGACGACGGCCTCCTCGCCTAAGACGTTTGCGAGCTCGTGCGGGTCGGTGAGGATGGTCGTGGTGCCACGGGGGACGACCGAGGCGGCAAAGCGCCACGGCACCAGCATGGAGCTCTCAATGTGGGCGTGGGCGTCGACAAAGCCGGGGATGAGGTACCGGCCGCCGCCGTCGAGATATGCCGCTGCCGCCTCGGGTTTGTCCGCAAAGTGGTCGACATGCGCGACAAAGCCGTCCTTGATGTAGACGACGGCGGGGTAGACCTCGCCCGAAAAGACGTTGACAAACTTCACGTTGAATAGGGCGAGGTCGGCGGGCGTCCGGCCGGCTGCCGCGTCAATCAGGGCTTTGATGTCAGTTGGCTCCACTCTCAAGGTGTTGTACTTCCTTTCAATCCTCAAATTCCGGAATAAAGCTCTCGCTGACTGTATCGCCCTCCTGAATGAAGGCCCCCGTGACGCCGAGCGACAGGGCATAGTCGACGACCCCGTCGTACTCCTCTTCAGTGACGGGGCGGGAGAGCTCGGGGCACCCGACGTTCGGGGTGAACTGGTTCATAATGGAGAGGTAGATTTTGTCGCCGTAAGTCTCGTATAAGTACCGGATGATGCGCTTGCTGTCGTCCGTGTGCCCCGGCAGCACGAGGTGGCGCACCATGACGCCCCCGGTCATCATGCCGTCGCCGTCAAAGACCGGCTCCGGCTGCTGCCGCACCATCTCAGCCAGCGCGGACTTTGCAAAGTCCGGATAGTCGGGAGCTGCCGAATAGCGGCCGGCAAGGCCCGCATCCATGTACTTGAAGTCGGGCAGCCAGACCTTAACCAGCCCCTCAAGCTCTTTGATACGATGGGCCAGCTCATAGCCGCCGGTGTTCCAGACGACCGGAATTTTGGGCCGTGCCGTGCGCAGCGCCTCGATGATTTGGGGCTGATAGTGGGTCGGGGTGACGAGGTTGAGGTTGTGCACCCCCTCGGCCTCGAGCCGCCGGAAAGTCCCGGCAAGTTCCTCCACCGCCATGGGGCGGCCCGCCTGCCCCCTTGAAATTTTGCGGTTCTGGCAGTAGGCGCACCCGAGGGGACAGCCCGAGAAAAAGACGGCGCCGCTGCCCTTCTCGCCCGAAATGCAGGGCTCCTCCCACATGTGGGGGGCGGCCCTCGCCACCCGCAGCGTGTTTGTCACCCCGCAGCGGCCGGAGATAAGCGCCCGGTCGGCCCCGCACATGCGGGGACAGAGCGTACAGATCATATCCTTTACAGCCGCCATTATTTCATGATGGCCTTGGCCAGCATGTGGGCGGTCGGGGTCGCCGCGATGCCGCCCTTCGCGGTCTCTTTCAAGGCGGAGGGCATGAGTTTGCCGACCTCGTCCATCGCCCTGATGACCTCGTCGGCCGGGATGAGGCTCTCGATGCCGGCCAGGGCCATGGAGGCCGCGACGTGGGCGCCCACGGCGCAAAAGGCGTTTCGCTTGATGCAGGGCACCTCGACAAGGCCGCCCACGGGGTCGCAGACAAGCCCCATCAGGGATTTTAAGGAGAAGGCCACGGCGTGGCCGGCCTGCGCCGGCGTTCCGCCCGCAAGCTCCACGGCCGCTGCCGCCGCCATGGCGGCGGCCGAACCGCACTCGGCCTGGCAGCCGCCCGAGGCGCCCGCGATGGAGGCGTTTTTCGCGATGACGACGCCGACGGCGCCGGCCGTGAAGAGCGCGTCGACAAGCGCCGCGTCGGTGTAGCCGTGTGCCTTTTGCAGCGCAAAGAGCACGGCCGGCACAATGCCGCAGGAGCCGGCCGTCGGACAGGCCACAATGCGGCCCATCTTGGCGTTTTGCTCCGACACGGCGAGGGCGATGGCCATCATGTCGAAAATGAGGGGACACCCGGAGATAACCCCCGCTTCTATGGCCTTTTGCAGGCGCACCGAGTCGCCCCCGGACAGGCCGGAGGTGGAGTGCTCGGTATTCGTGAGCCCCGCCGCGGCCGCCTCCCGCATGACCGAGAGCGCCCTTGCCATATCGGCCCGCACGGCCTCCTCGGTGCGCTCGGTGTCGGCCACTTCGGCTTTGATGGCGGCGGCTGAAATTTTCCCCTCTCCCGCCGCACTGCTCAAAGCGGACAGCGTATAGTAAGCCATGATTTCCTCCTAATCCTCAATTTTGGGCAGCCGGATGGCCCGCCGGACATTCGGCAGCCCGCGCAGCTTGTCCTCAAGGCCCCCCGGGAGCGGGTTGTCGGTCTCCATGATGGTGACGGCCCGCCCGCCCTTTTTGTCCCGGTAGACCCGCATCGTGGCGATGTTGATGCCGTTTTCGTACATGGCGCCGGCAATGGCCGCCACGACGCCCGGCACGTCGTTTTGCATGACGATGAGGGTCTCCATTTTCCCGGTGTATTCAATCGCAAAGGCGTTGACCTGCGTGACGACGATGTTCCCGCCGCCGACCGACCGGCCGACGAGGGTGAGGGCGCGGCCCTCCCGGCCCTTTAAGTTGAGCTGGAGCGTGTTGGGGTGGTCCGGCTGCTCCCTCGAGACGGTGAAGACATATTCCATGCCGGCCTTGTCGGCCCACGTTGCGCTCTCGGGAATCCTGCTGTCCTCGGGCGCAAAGTCTAAGAGCCCCGCCAGCACCGCCCGGTCGGTGCCGTGGCCCTTGTAGGTGTCGGCAAAGGAGCCGAAGAGCACGATTTCGGCCTCGGCGACAGGCTGTCCCAAAAGCCGGCGGGCGACCCGGGCCAGGCGCAGGGCGCCCGCCGTGTGGGAGCTCGAGGGGCCGACCATCACGGGGCCGATGATATCAAAAATTGACACGTGGACTCACCTCCGTCTCTCAGTTTAGTCCAAATGGCAAAAAAACGCAAATGGGACTTTGATTTTTTGCGCGGCGGTGGTACAATGATACATATAAAAATTCAGGAGAAAAGATAATGCTTTATTTGACAAAAGAGGATATGATCAAGGTCTTTTCCATGGCCGACGCGTTTGACGCCATGGCAAAGGCCTTCGCGATGTACTCGTCGGGCGAGGCCGATGTGCCGCTTCGCACCGGCATTCAGACGAAGAAAGTGAAGGGGGATGCCCTCTTCATGCCGGCCCTGGCCGGGGACGCGCTGGGCGTCAAAATCGTGTCGGTCTTCCCCGGCAACGCCGCCCTCGGAAAACCGGCGACGCCGGCCACCATGGTGGTCATGGACGCCTCAACCGGCGAAGTGGTCTGCCTCATGGACGGCACTTATCTGACCCAAATTCGCACGGCGGCGGGCGCCGGGCTTGCCATTAAGCTCTTAGCAAACAAGGGCGCAAAGACGGGGGCCTTGCTCGGCCTTGGCGGACAGGCCCACTGCCAGCTCTTAGCCATGCTCGAAGGGGCGCCAACCCTCACCGAAGTGCGGGTTTTCGACCTTGACCCCGCCCGCCGCGAGGCCTTTGCCAAGGAGCATGAGGGGCTCGTCTCCATTCGCTCCGCCGCCTCCGCCGACGAGGCGGTCGAAGGCGCCGATATCGTCACGACGGTGACGACGGCCAAAAAGCCGGTTTTCAAAGCCGAGTCGGTCAAAAAGGGCGCCCATGTCGGCGGCATCGGCTCTTTCACGCCGGAAATGCAGGAGATGCCGGAGGCGCTTGTCACGGGGTGCGACCTTCTGGTCTTTGACACGGCGGACGGCGTCCTGAGCGAGGCCGGCGACATTCTTACGCCCAAGAACAAAGGGCTTTTTGCCGGGCGGAGCCTCGACATTGAGATGGGACATGTCGTCATGGGCAAATACCGGCGGGAATCTGGCGATGCCATCACGGTCTACAAGGCGGTCGGCAGCGGCGTCATGGACGTCGTCGCGGCGGCGGCCATCTACGAGCGGGCAAAGGCCATCGGGGCGGGACAGCCCTTCGGCTGAGTGTCAAAAGTTTTTTAGTTGCTTCGGCAATCGCCCGGTGATATACTGGTTGGGTAATATTTGAAAAAGAAACGGAGAGTGGAAATCATGAAAGAGCAAGTCAAAACCACGTTTGCCCCCGCCGCCATCGGCCCCTATTCGCAGGGCATCAAGGCGGCCGGTCTCGTCTTTGTGTCGGGCCAGCTTCCCATAAACCCCGAGACCGGCGCGTTCCCCAGCGGCATTGAGGCCCAGACCGAGCAGTCCATTAAAAACTGCAAGGCCATTTTAGAGGGCGCGGGCTCGTCGCTTGCCAAAGTCGTCAAGACGACGGTTTTCCTCAAGGATATGAATGATTTTGCCGCAATGAACGGCGTATATGCAAAGTTCTTCACCGAGCCCTTTCCGGCGCGCGCTGCCGTCGAGGTCGCACGCCTGCCCAAGGATGCGATGGTCGAGGTCGAGTGTATCGCGGTCGCCGAATAATAATCAGGAGGAAAAGACATGAAGTACAACTTCGACGAAATCATTGACAGAAAAGGCTACGGCCAGGCCAAGTGGGAGCCCGCCATTCTCGAGGGAAAGTTTGGCGAGCCGGACCTG